>CAIYYE010000189.1 GCA_903930395.1 uncultured beta proteobacterium | reverse complement strand
TGCTGGCTTCGATGGCGCGGGTGGTCGAACGGATGGCGAATTCGTCCTGCGCTTCACGGGTGAAGCCGTAACTGCTGGCGCATTCTTCGGCGAAGGTGCCCATCAGGCGACCGCGGGTTTCCTTGGAGTAGGCATCTTCGAGGCCGTCCATGAACATGTGGTCCATCATCTGGCCGTGGCCGAGGCGATAGCCGCCGCGCGCCTTGGGCAGCAGGTAGGGGGCGTTGGTCATTGACTCCATGCCGCCGACCACGGCGGCACCGTACGAGCCGGCGAGGATACCGTCGTGACCGAGCATGGTCGCCTTCATGGCCGAACCACAGACCTTGTGGATGGTGGCGCAACCAGCCGTCAGCGGCAGGCCGGCCTGCAATGCCGCCTGGCGGGCCGGGGCCTGGCCCTGGCCGGCTTGCAGCACGCAGCCCATGAGCACTTCCTCGATCAGGTTGGCATCGATGCCGGCACGCTCGACAGCTGCCTTGATGGCGACGGCACCGAGGTTGGCGGCGGTCAGTCCGGCAAAGCCACCCTGAAATGCACCCATGGCGGTACGGGCGGCAGAAACGATAACGATCGGGTCATTCATGCTGATTTCTCCTGAACTTCTTGATTAGGCGTCCAACGCTTTCAATGCGGCGTCGTAACGGGTGGGTAAATCCTGCGGGCAGTCGACGGTGATGCCGAGGTCGTGAATCAGGCCGTCCTTCAGGCCGTAGATCCAGCCATGCACGGTGAGCTGCTGGCCGCGCGCCCAGGCATCCTGGACGACCGGGTTGTGGCAGACATTGACCACCTGCTCGAGGACGTTCAGTTCGCACAGGCGGTCATGGCGCTGCGCTTCGGGCAGGCTGTCGACATTGGCCAGATGCTTGTTGTGCACGTCGTGAACATGACGCAGCCAGAGATCGACGACACCGACGCGAGCTCGTTGCAGGGCGGCACCGACACCGCCGCAGCCATAGTGGCCGACGACCATGATGTGCTTCACCTTGAGGACATCGACGGCGTACTGAATGACCGACAGGCAGTTGAGATCGGTATGGACGACAACATTGGCGACATTGCGATGGACGAAGACCTCGCCCGGCAACAGGCCGACGATCTGGTTGGCCGGGACGCGGGAGTCGGAACAGCCGATCCAGAGGAATTCCGGCGTCTGCAACTTGGCCAGCTTGTCGAAATAGGTCGGGTCGACGGCCTGCATCTGGCTGGCCCAGGCACGGTTGAAGTCGAAGAGGTGCGACAGGTTTTCGCTGCGAATTTCTTCTTCCGACCAATTCTCCAGGTCGAGGGCGAGGAACATCGTGCCTTCGATGGGCGTCTGGTAGTAGTTCGGCGCTTCGGTGAAACCCAGTTCGCGGTAGAGCTTCACGGCCATCCGCATGTTGGGCAGGGTGTCGATCATCAGCTTGCGATAGCCGATGTCCTTGGCGGCCTTGATCGCCGCCAGGGCCAGCGCCGCGCCGACGCCGTGGCCGCGCTCTTCGGGGGCGACGTAGAGGCGTTTCATTTCGCAGACACCGTCGCTGTCCGGCAGCGGGCGAACGCCGACACAGCCGGCCGGCCGGCCATCGACTTCGGCGAAGAACAGGCGGCCCTGCGGCGCAACGTAGGTGCCGGGCAGGGAGGCCATTTCCTGGTCGAAGTTCTGGTAGGACAGATCGACGCCGAGCCAGGCCGCGTAATTGCGGAAGTACTGGCGAACCTGCTCCAGGGCTTCAGTGTCGTTGGCGGTGAGGGTGCGTAGGGTAACAGTCATGCTGTGGGCTCCAGTTGCGGTGCTCCCTGCTCGGAAGCACCGGCGGGAGCTGTTATGCGGTTTCGGCGAAAAGTTCGCGACCAATCAGCATTCTACGGATTTCCGAGGTGCCTGCCCCGATCTCATAGAGCTTGGCATCGCGCCACAGGCGGCCGACCGGGTACTCGTTGGTATAACCGACGCCACCCAGCGTCTGGATCGCCTCGCCGGCCATCCAGGTTGCCTTTTCAGCCGAGTAGAGAATGGCGCCGGCCGCATCCTTGCGCAGCGTCCGGGCGTGGTCGGTGGCATCGCAGGCGCGGCCGACGGCATAGACGTAGGCGCGGTTGGCCATCCAGGTCGAATACATGTCGGCGACCTTGCCCTGCATGAGCTGGAATTCACCGATGGCCTGGCCGAACTGCTTGCGCTCATGCAGGAAGGGGACGACCGCATCCATGCAGGCCGCCATGATGCCGAGCGGGCCGCCGCAGAGCACGGCGCGTTCGTAATCGAGGCCGGACATCAGCACCCGGGTGCCGTT
>CAIYYE010000188.1 GCA_903930395.1 uncultured beta proteobacterium | reverse complement strand
ATGGCCATGGCGTTCCAGCGGATGTAGCTGTGAATCTTGATTTCCATGTCGGCGTTGCCCGGGTACTTGGGCTGCTGATCGGCCGGAATGGTGTTGATGTATTCGGTGTTGGCCGAGTAAGGCAGATCGATGCCGTCTTCGCGGGCTTGTCCGATCAGTTTCTCGATCAGGTAATGGGCGCGGTCAGCGCCTTCCTGGGTGATGACGCCTTCCAGAGCGTCTATCCATTCCTTGGTTTCCTGCGGATCGACGTCGGCGGGGTCAGGCAAATTATTCGGTTGTTCGGCCATGGTTTGTCTCCTGGATTGAAATTCATTTTGTTTTGCCTGTTGAGCAAAACAACTTTAGCTGTTTATTGCGTGCTTCGCGAGTCCGTACTTTCCCTTAGTCACGTTCCGCATTGTAAAAACAATATTCACATCGTGCAATAGGGGAAAACGCGTACCACGGGTTTTTCGCAGAATTTCAGGCCGGGAAGAGGAGCTTAGAGCGTGGCCCAGCGGGCCAGGGTGCCGCCGAAAAAGGCGGTGGCGATCAGGGCGATCGGCGCCAGGGCGATAAATGTTTTGAGGACGTGGGCGATGAACGGGGGGGCGACCTGTGATTCGAGGAAGCAACGGGCCACCAGCGCGCCCTTGAGCCAGATGATGGCGGCGACCAGCAGCGGCAGCCAGGGCGCGGCGCGAAACCATTCGCTGAGACCGAGGCTGGCCAGCGTCAGGCCGACCAGCGCAAGCCAGGCGGCGGTCAGGCGGGAGAAGTGGTCGGTTTTGGTGTTCATGCTCAGGCCAGCACGTAGAACATCGGGAAGATGACCAGCCAGATGATGTCGGTGGCGTGCCAGTAGCAGGCCAGCGCTTCGAGCCCGGCGTAGTCTTCGGACGAATAGCCGCGGAAGCTCAGTCGGGCGAGCACCCAGAGAATGCCGAGGATGCCCCAGGTGGCGTGCACGAGGTGGGTGAAGGTCAGGTAATAGTAGACGGTGAAGAAAATGCCCGATTCACCGTTGATGCCGTTGGCCAGGTTCCAGGTGATTTCCAGCGCCTTGGTCAGCGGGTAGCCGAGGGCGACGACGAGGCCGGCGACCAGCCAGATGACGGCGGCGCGATGTTTGTCCTGGCGGATGGCATTGACCGAGCAGGCGATGAAATAGCTGCTGGTGATCATGAGCAGGGTGATGGCCGTGCCGGAAATCACAGACAGGCGTTGCGCCCCGCTATGGAAAGCCTCGGGAAAATGAGCGCGGGCAATGAAATAGACCGCGAAAAGCACCGTGAACTCGACGAATTCGCAGGTGATGCCGGCCCAGATGCCCTTGTTGCCGGGAATGCGGAAACGGGTTTCGGTGGCGGGTGGCCCGGCGGCGAGGATGGTGGTGGCGGTCAGGAGTGGATGGCTGGTGAGTGCCCATTGTTCCGGGGTGGAGGAAGGTCGGCCTTGATGTTCATCAATGGCTTTATGATGCGATACAAAAATGAATATCGAAAAGAGTTGCGCTGTATCAAATTGACCTGGAAATCACCGCCTAGAATTGTTGCTTTGGTTCAATTGATCGAGGAGTCGACATGGCGGCAGT
>CAIYYE010000187.1 GCA_903930395.1 uncultured beta proteobacterium | reverse complement strand
GAGCGCGACCCGGACAAGCTGATCGACACCATCGCCTCGCTCGAACCGACCTTCGGTGGCATCAACCTCGAAGACATCAAGGCGCCCGAATGCTTCTATATCGAGAAGAAGCTGCGCGAGCGCATGAAGATTCCCGTTTTCCATGATGACCAGCACGGCACGGCCATCGTCGTCGGCGCCGCTGTCCTCAATGGCCTGCACCTGATCGGCAAGGATCTTTCCAAGGTCAAGATCGTCACGTCGGGAGCCGGCGCGGCTGCGCTGGCCTGCCTCGACCTGCTCGTCATGCTCGGTGCGCCGCCCAGCAATATCTGGGTGACCGACATCAAGGGCCTGGTCTACGAAGGTCGCATCGAAGAAATGGACGAAATCAAGGCGCGCTACGCCAAGGTGACGGATGCCCGGACACTGGGCGAAGTGATTGCCGATGCCGATGTTTTCCTCGGTCTGTCGGCGGGTGGTGTCCTGAAGCCGGAGATGGTCGCCAAAATGGCGGCCAATCCGCTGATCATGGCGCTGGCCAACCCGACGCCGGAAATTACGCCGGAGCTGGTGAAGAGCGTGCGCAACGACGCCATCATCTGCACCGGCCGCTCGGATTACCCGAACCAGGTCAACAACGTGCTGTGCTTCCCCTTCATCTTCCGCGGCGCCCTCGATGTCGGGGCGACGACGATTACCGAAGAAATGAAGATGGCGGCCGTGAAAGCCATCGCCGAACTGGCCCGCGCCGAGCAGTCGGAAGTCGCGGCCCGCGCCTATGGCGAGAAGGTGGCGAGCTTCGGCCCGGAATACCTGATCCCCAACCCCTTCGACCCGCGCCTCATCGTCAAGATCGCCCCGGCCGTCGCCCGCGCTGGCATGGATTCTGGCGTCGCCACGCGGCCGATCAAGGACTGGGATGCCTACATCCAGGGCCTGAACGAATTCGTGTACCACTCCGGCATGATCATGAAGCCGGTCTTCTCGCAGGCCAAGATGGCGCCCAAGCGCATTGTCTTCTCGGAAGGCGAGGACGAACGCGTGCTACGCGCCATCCAGGTCATTCGCGACGAAGGCATTGCGCGCCCCGTCCTCATCGGTCGGCCGAGTGAAATCAATCGCCGTATCGAGGCGGCCGGCCTGCGCATCCGCGAAGGTGAAGATTTCGAGGTGATTCACGCCGACAACTGCGAGTTTTTCGAGCAACATTTCGACGAATTCGCCACGGCCTATCACCGCCTGATGGAGCGCAAGGGCGTTTCGCCCGAGTTCGCCCGCCGCGAAATTCGTCGCCGCGCGACGCTCTACGGCTCGCTCATGGTGCACCTCGGCTACGCTGACGGACTCATCTGCGGCACCTTTGGTCGCCATGAAACACATCGCCACTACGTCGAGAGCGTCATCGGCAACCAGGCCGGCGTTGATCGCTGCTACGCCATGAACCTCCTCATGCTGCCCGGCCGCACGGTCTTCATTGGCGATACCTACGTGAATTACGACCCGACTGCCGAGCAACTGGCCGACATGACCTTGCTCGCCGCCCAGGAAATCCGCAATTTCGGCATCCAGCCCAAGGTCGCGCTGCTCTCGCATTCGACCTTCGGTACGGAAAACACCCCGACCTCGATCAAGATGCGCGATGTGCTGGCCATCCTCAACCAGAGGGCGCCCGATCTCGAAGTTGAAGGCGAAATGCACGGCGACGCCGCCCTGGATGAGCGCATTCGCCAGAGCGCCTTCCCCAACTCCCGTCTGAAGGGGCAGGCCAACCTGCTGGTCATGCCGACGCTCGATGCGGCCAACATCTCGTTCAACCTGCTGAAAGTGGCGGCTGGCGACAATCTGACCATCGGGCCCATCCTTCTTGGTGCAGCCAAGCCGGTCAATATCCTGACGCCGACGGCGACCGTGCGGCGAATTGTCAATATGACCGCGCTGACGGTTGTTGATGCAGGATAACTGCTTGCTTTAAGTTGTTGTTGTATCTATCTATTTTTATTGTTATTTCGTGGCCTCCTGCTAAACTAAGGTAAAATTCAACCGATGTTGGCAGGAGGTTGTGAATGAAGCATAAATTGAAGGCGGCCTTGCTGGTCGTCGCCCTGCTCGGGCTGAGTACCCAGGCGCCGCTGTCGGCGGCTTCCGTCAAGAAGACCGAGCAACAGACGGCCAAGAAGGCACCCGCAGACGCCAAATCGGCGACGCCCAAAGCGAAGCGTAAAGTCGCCGGCAAGGCAGTTTCCGGCGAAAAGGCATCAACTGGTGCCGCACAAAAATCGCATCTGGCCCAAACCTCATCCAAAAAGCATGTTCGCCATGCGGCCCTGGCCGCCATGGATACCGGGCGTCTGGCGCTCTATTCGGCATCGGCGCTGGTTATTGATCAGAGCAACGGACAGGTCATGCTCGAAAAGCATCCCGACATGGTGGTGCCGATCGCCTCCATTTCCAAGCTCATGACTGCGATGGTCGTGCTTGATGCCAAGCCTGATCTGCAGGAACTCATAGCGATTGGTGACGAGGATGTCGATGGCCTCAAGGGCACGCGTTCCCGCTTGCCGGTCGGTACGACGATGACGCGCGAAGCGGCCATGCTGCTGGCCCTGATGTCCTCGGAAAATCGTGCCGCGCATGCGCTGGGACGGCACTATCCGGGTGGTATGCCGGCCTTCGTCCAGGCAATGAACAAGAAGGCGCAGTCCCTGGGTATGTACAACAGCCGTTTCGAAGAGCCGACCGGCCTTTCCAGCAACAACGTGTCGACGGCACATGACCTGGCCCGCATGGTCGCCGCGGCAGCTCGTTACCCGGAAATCCGCAACTATTCGACGACGGCCGAAGCCAAGGTCGAACTGAACGGGCGGATTCGTGACTTCCACAACACCAATGCGCTGGTGCGCAGCGATACCTGGGAAATCGGGGTTTCGAAGACCGGCTATATTTCCGAGGCCGGTCGTTGCCTGGTCATGCAGGCCCGCGTGGCGGACAAGCCAGTTGTTATCGTGCTACTCGATTCGCAGGGCAAGATGACTCGTGTCGGTGATGCCAACCGGATCAAGCGCTGGATGGAAAGTGCCAGCCTGGTGGCAGAGCGTCGTCGGGCCTGATCGCTCGAGAGCATTACCCAAGGCCGCCGTGTGCGGCCTTTATTTTTTCTGGCCGGTGTAACCCAGGGTTTTTGAGACGGCATCGGCCGTTTGCTTGACCAGGCGAGCCCAGTCGGGATCGTGCCGGTCGGCCGGTGCAGAGACGGAAAGCGCGGCAACAACATTACCTTCGTCGTCATGGATGGGCGCAGCGACGCACTTGAGGCCGAGCTCGGCTTCTTCGTCGTCGTAGGCGATGCCGTGGCGACGGACCTTGTCGAGTTCTTTTTCCAGTGTCACGAGGCTGGTCAGCGAATGCGGGGTCTTGCCGGGCAGGCCGGTCCGTTTGGCGTAATCGCGTACTTTCTGGGCGCTTTCCGCGGCCAGGAAGAGCTTGCCGAGCGAGGTCAGGTGAAGCGGCGCGCGGCCGCCAACCAGATAAACGACGCGAACCAGGGCGCGACCCGACGAGGTGCGTTCGAGATAGACGATTTCGTCTTCATGGCGGGCGCCGAGGTTGATGGCCTCGCCGATTTTTTCGTGCAGTTCCTGCATGAAGGGCAGGGCCACTTCACGCATGTTGATCCGGGATTTGACGATGCCACCGAGTTCGAGCAGGCGGATACCGAGGCGATAGGTGCCGGCATCCTGGCGTTCGACAAAGCGCGCGGCGCTCATGGCGGCCAGAATGCGATGCGCTGTTGACGGATGGAGGTCGGTGGCCTGGGCCAGATGCTTCAGGCTGGCCGCATCCGGGGACGCGGCAAGGGCATCGAGTAGCGACATCATGCGCTCGATGACCTGGATGGTGCCGGGTGTTTTGGCCGGCCCGCTGACAGCTTCTGACAACTGGATTCCTTTATTGGTGCGGTTTGAGTAGCATTAGCCACTTCATTTTCTTGTGCGCCGCAATATTAGCATGCGCTTAGCCCTCTACGTCACCTGTCTGGTCGACCTCATGCGTCCCTCGGTCGGCTTTGCCGCCTTGCGCCTGCTTGAGGCGAGCGGTGCCGAGGTATTCGTGCCTGAGGGGCAGACCTGCTGCGGTCAGCCAGCCTGGAGCACAGGAAATCGGCCGCTTGCCATCGATCTGGCGAAGAAGGCGATCGTCGAACTGGAGGGCTACGACCATGTCGTGATCCCCTCGGGTTCATGTACCGACCAGATACGGAATATCTATCCACGATTGCTGGCCGATGACCCTGCGTGGGGGGCGCGGGCGAGTGCGCTGGCCGAGCGGACGTTCGAGTTGACGACTTTTCTTGCCGATGTGGCGAAGAATGACCCCGCCGCCTCCGGCTTCAATGGCTGCGTCACCTATCACGACTCGTGCAAGGGCTTGCGTGGCCTCGGCATCAAGCGCCAGCCGCGTGAGTTGTTGCTCAAGGTGCGTGGTTTGCGTTTGAAGGAAATGCCGGATTGCGAGGAGTGCTGCGGTTTCGGCGGGGCCTTCGCGGTGAAATTTGGTGATGTTTCAACGCAGATTGTCGATCGCAAGTGCGATGCGATTGCGGCCACCGGGGCTGATGTGGTCGTCGGTGGCGATCTCGGTTGCCTGATCAACATCGAAGGACGCTTGCGCCGACGTGGCGACGAATCGACGCGTGTTCTCCATGTTGCCGAAGTGCTGGCCGGTGGGGGCGCTTGCTGATGGCGCTCGGCAAGCACTCGCAGGCGATGCATTTTCAGGCGCGAGCCGGAGAGAAAATCAGGAATCCCGTCTTGCAGGCTGCCTTGCAGAAAGCCAGGCCGCTGTTTGTCGGCAAGCGGGTCAAGGGTATCGCTTCTCTCGCCGAGGATGCTCTCGATTTCGAGCAACTGCGAACCGCCGCGAAAAATATCCGGAACAGAACCCTGGCCGATCTTGATGTCTGGCTCGATATCTTCGAGGCGCGGGCGACGGCCAGCGGCGCCGAGGTGCTGTGGGCGCGCGACGGGGCAGAGGTCAGCCGGCTGGTAGTCGATATTGCACGCCGCCATGGCGTGACCAAGGTGGCCAAGTCCAAGTCCATGCTTTCCGAGGAAGCGCATCTCAACGAAGCACTGGCCGAGGCCGGCATCCGCCCGGTCGAGACCGATCTCGGCGAATACATCGTCCAGCTGGCCGGTGAAACGCCATCGCACATCATCGCCCCGGCCGTGCACAAGACCATCGCCGAAGTCGAAGCCCTGTTTGCCAAAGAGCATGGGCGGCCGCTCGAGACGCGAACCTCAGCCGATATTCCGGCCATGGCCCGGGAGGCGCGAGCCGTCCTGCGCCAGCATTTCCTGAGCGCCGAAATGGGCATCTCCGGCGCCAATTTCCTGATTGCCGAAACCGGTAGCGCAGCACTGGTCACCAATGAGGGCAATGGCCGCATGGTGACGACGCTGCCGAAAATTCATGTGGTGATCACCGGCATCGAGAAAATCGTTCCAACGCTGGAAGACCTGGCAACGCTGATGCGCCTGCTTCCGCGCTCGGCGACAGGGCAGTCGATTTCCAATTACGTCTCCTTGCTCACTGGTACGAAGCGTAAGGGCGATCAGGACGGCCCGGAAAAGACAGTTTTCATCCTCGTCGATAATGGTCGCGCCAATCTGCTCGGTTCGGACTATCAGGACATGTTGCGCTGCATCCGTTGCGGCGCCTGCATGAATCATTGCCCCGTCTATTTCTCGCTCGGCGGCCATGCCTACGGCTGGGTTTATCCCGGCCCCATGGGTTCGGTGCTGACCCCGCTCTACACCGGACTCGAAAATGCCCTCGATCTGCCGCATGCCTCGACCGGCTGCAATCAGTGCGGCAGCGTTTGTCCCGTCGCCATTCCCTTGCCGGACCTCATGCATCGCCTGCGCGAGGAGCAGCACGAACGTGGCCTGCGTCCGTGGTCCGAGCGTCTGGCGCTCAAGGCCTGGGCCTGGATAGCTGGCAAACCGGCGCTCTATCGCTGGCTTGCCCGCCGCGTCGTGCGTTATCTCAACTGGCTGGCGGATGGCAGCGGCCGCATTCGGATTCTGGGACTGGCCCCGGCGTGGACCGCCGGGCGCGATCTGCCGGTATCCTCCAGCCGCACATTTCACGAACTTTACTCAGCACGAAAGAAGCCCTGAACATGGAATTTTCCCCCGAAGGCCCGAAGGCCATCCCGTTGTGGGTCAACGGTCATGCCTTTTTGACCGTGACCGATTCCTTTTTCGACGTCATCAACCCGGCGACTGGCGAGGCAATTTATCGCGTGCCGCTCTGCGCCGAGAGCGAAGCCACGGATGCCGTTGGTGCGGCGCAGGCGGCCCAGCCGGCCTGGGCCATGATGGGCCTGCCCGCCCGTCGTCTCTGTCTGGAAAAACTTGGCGATGCGCTTGATCGCTATACGGGGCACTTCGCCAAGATGCTGATGAAGGAATGTGGCTTTGATGAAGCCCGTGCCACGGCCGAGGTGGTCGAGGCTGTCGCCGCCTTGCGCAGTTCGGCGGTTGGCGAAACGGGCGTGTTCGGGCTGGTGCTGGACGCCTCGCGACCACTCGCCGGCCTGGCCGAAGCCATCGCGCCCGACCTGATGGCCGGTGCCACGGTTGTCGTCAAGCCGAGCCTCAAGGCGCCGGCGGCCGTCTACGCCCTGTGTGAACTTTCCGGGCGGGCCGAGTGGCCGGCCGGGGTGCTCAATCTGATGCAGGGCGATACAGCCGCCATTGCGGGCTTGTGCGCCGCCGGCATCGACAAGCTTGTCTACAGCGGCCAGGCTGCCCTCGGCGTGCAGGTTGGCGCAATCGCCGAAGCCGCCGCCACGCCGTTCGAGATGAAGGCAGGCTGATGCTGCGCATCGTCCAGCTCGAAGGTGAGTCGCTGATCGCCGATGTCCGGCGGCCGGCCTTTGCCCATGACTGGGTGGCGCATGCCAAAACCGCGCCGGAGCAGGTCGTCGGGCGCCTCGCCGGGGCGGCGATTGCGATCACCAACAAGGTGCCCATAGATGCGGCGGCCATTGCCGCACTGCCCGAACTGAAAATGATCGCCGTTTCGGCGACCGGCACCAATAACGTCGATCTCGATGCCTGTCGGGCCCGCGGCATTATCGTTTCGAACATTCGTGGCTACGCCGGGCATACCGTGCCGGAGCATGCCATGGCCTTGCTCCTGGCCCTCTCGCGGAATCTCGTGGCCTGGCGCGAAACATTATTAGCCGGTGCCTGGCAGCGGGCCGAGCAGTTCTGCCTGTTCGACCACCCGATTCGCGACTTGCACGGTGCAACGCTCGGCCTGATCGGCAGCGGCACGCTGGGCAATGGTGTGGCACGGCTGGCCGAGGCCTTCGGCATGCAGGTGCTGCGTGCCGAGCGCAAAGGGGCAAGCGTCGTTCGTCCCGGCTACACGGCTTTTGCCGACGTGCTGGCAACCGCCGATGCAATCAGCCTGCATTGCCCGCTGACGGCAGACACGAAAAACCTTATCGGCGAGGCGGAATTGCGCGCGATGAAGCGCTCAGCCCTGCTCATCAATACGGCACGTGGCGGCATTGTTGATGAACTGGCCTTGATCCGGGCGCTCAAGGAAGGCTGGATCGCCGGCGCCGGATTCGACGTCATCACCGCCGAACCGCCGCCAGCTGACCATCCGATGGTCGATCCGGAACTGCTCGCCCGGCCCAACTTTTTGCTGACGCCGCATGTCGGCTGGTCCAGTCGGCCGGCCATGCAGACCTTGGCCGATCAGCTCATCGCCAACATCGAAGCCTTCGTCGCCGGGGCGCCGCAGAACAGGGTCGCATGAGCGCCAGGGACGAGATTCTCGGACGCGTCCGGCAGGGCATCGGCAAAGCTGACTTTGCCGTGCGGCGGGCCGCGGCTGTCGCTGCATTGAACTCACCCATGCGCGGACCGCAGCCCTCGATGAAGGCCGACCTTGTCGCCCGCTTCCGGGCCAAGGCCGAATATCTGTCGAACACGGTCGCTGCAGTGCCTGGGCTCGATAAGGCGCCGGCCGCTGTGGCCGCCTATCTCGCGGCCAGCGGGCTGTCTGGCGAAGCAGTGGCGACAGCCGATGTCGCCAGCCTGGCTTGGGCATCCGCTGGTCTTCAGGTCGAGGCCAGGCCGGCGGTCGATGCCGATAAAACCGGCATTTCCAGCTGCTTCTGCGCCATTGCCGAAACCGGGACATTGATGCTGCTCTCAGGGCCGGACTCGCCGGCCACGGTCAGCCTGCTGCCGGAAACGCATATCGCCCTGCTCGAAGTTTCGCGTATCGTGGCGACCATGGAAGACGCGTTCGCGCTCCTCCGGGCCGAACGCGGCAGCCTGCCACGCGCCGTCAATTTCATCTCCGGGCCGTCACGCACCGGCGACATCGAACAAACCATTGTCCTCGGCGCCCACGGGCCTTGCCGGGTACATCTGATCCTGATCGGGGAACTATCGTGAGCATCACCTTTGCCGTACGCGGCGAATACATCCAGCTTGACCAACTGCTCAAGGCCACCGGCCTCTGCGAGTCGGGCGGTGCAGCCCATGCCGCCATCGCCGAAGGGCGGGTCCGGGTCGACGCCGTCGTAGACACCAGAAAACGCGCCAAAATGCGGCCGGGGCAGGTTGTTACGATTGGCGATGAAGAGGTTGTGCTGGTCGCTGAGTAAGTATCGAGGATCGGGCGACTGTCACGCCAGCCAGCGGATCGGCGAGGCGAGTTCCGGGTGTTTCCCTTGCCGACCTTCATAGTGGGCGGCGATGGCCGCGATGTCGGTGGTCGGGTCGCCGGTCATCGTCAGATAGGTGAGGATGCCGGCTTGACGACGCGAATAATCGACGAAGGCCAGGGCGACCGGGACTTCGGCGGCGAGGGCTATCCGATAAAAGCCGCTTTTCCAGCCTTGGGTCAGGCTGCGGGTGCCTTCGGGGGCGATGACCAGGAGAAACTCAGGGTGAGCGGCGAATTGTGCGGCCATCTCGGCGACGAAACCGTTGCGTGCGCTGCGGTCGATGGGAATGCCGCCCAGTCGCCGGAAGATCACGTCGAGCGGCCCGCGGAACAGTGAATCCTTGCCGACCCAGTGGGCGTCGAGGCCGAGCGCCAGTTTGACGAGCAGGGCGATGACACCGTCCCAGTTCGAGGTATGTGGATAGCCAATCAGCACGGCACGGGCCGGGCGTTCCGGCGGGTCGATGAGGTGCCAGCCGAGGAGCGAGAGCAGGCGACGGGCGAGTGCTTTCAGCATCAGCACATCTTGACGACGATGTCGTGCAGCGTATTGGCGCAGTTGGCCATGCGGTCGGCGGCGTTGGACAGGTGGCGGTAGATTTCGCGGCGCTTGAACATGTGGATGTAGTCGTCGCCGACGAAGAGTTCGGCCAGAGCGCGGCGGTAATTCTTTTCGACCCGGCGCTCGGCCTTGCGCGCTGCGTCGGCATCGCTTGCTGCCATCGACGGCGACTTGGCGAGGCGCGAATAACCGAGGGCCAGCGCGTCGGCGCCGAGTTTGATATGCATGGCCATCTCGAGGCAGCGCTTGTCGGGGGCTAGGCCGAGAACCTCCATTTCGCTGACGGTGGTCTTGCAGTAGTTGACGATTTCGTCGAGGTCCATGATCGCCCGGTAGAGATCTTCCCGGTCTATGGGTGTCGAGAAGGCCTCGTTCAGCGTGTGCAGGTTATGCACCTTGACCCGGTCGGCCTCATGTTCATCCTGGCGTATCTGCTGCCCGATGCTGGGGTCGCCGGTTTCCATGAACTCGACCAGCAGCGCTGCGGTCTGGGCGACGTGCTGGCACTGGTCGGTGAGCATCGCAAAAAAATCCGGCATTTTCGGGAATACGCGGTCAAACAGGCGCCGGAAGACTGACGGGCGTGCTACTTCACTCATGGCGTGCCTCCGAGAAAAAGATGGACCAGGGCGTAACACTGGATGGCGACGATGGCGGCCCCGGGAATGGTGATCAGCCAGGTGATGGCGATGTCCTTGGCTTTGGCCCAGCGGACGGCGCGGGGGCGTTCGGATGCGCCGATGCCCATGATCGATGTGGCGACGACATGGGTGGTGGACACCGGGGCGCCACCGATGGAGGCGGCCATGATCACGGCCGCCGAGGTCAGTTGCGAGCCGAGGGCATGGATGGGACGGACACGGTAGATGGCGAAACCCAGGGTGCGGACGATGCGCCAGCCGCCGGACATGATGCCCAGAGTGATGGCGGTGGCGCAGGCGAGCATGACCCAGAACGGCACCTCAAAGGTCGGAATGAAGCCGCCAAGGAGCAGGACGAGGGTCAGAATGCCCATGCTTTTCTGGGCGTCGTTGGCGCCATGCGAGAAAGCCAGTCCGGCCGCGGTGACGTATTGCAATGCCCGCAGTCGGGAGTTGGCTGCCGGTTTGGCGGCGACGAGCAGCGCGCTGAGCAGTCGGTGCACCAGGAACCCAGCCCAGAACCCGATCAGTGGGGAGAGAAGCAAGGCGGCCAGTACCTTGACGATGCCGGTCAGGTGGCCGTCGGAAAGTTCGGAAAATCCCCAGGCCACG
>CAIYYE010000186.1 GCA_903930395.1 uncultured beta proteobacterium | reverse complement strand
CTGCTGCTCGACGAGCCGATGGCCGGCATGAACGTCGAGGAGAAACAGGACATGTGCCGTTTCATCCTCGATGTGAACGACCAGTTCGGTACCACCATCGTGCTCATCGAACACGACATGGGCGTCGTCATGGACATTTCCGACCGCGTCGTGGTGCTCGATTACGGCAAGAAGATTGGCGATGGTGTGCCGGACGAAGTTAAAAACAATGAAGACGTGATCAAGGCCTATCTGGGCGCTGGTCACTAGGAGACGGGGACATGAATTTCTTTTTCGAAGTCCTGATCGGTGGTTTGCTGTCCGGCGTCATGTACGCCCTGGTGGCCCTCGGTTTCGTGATGATCTATAAGGCTTCCGGCGTCTTCAATTTCGCCCAGGGCGCCATGGTCTACCTTGCCGCGCTGTCCGTCGTCGGCTGCATGGAAAAGGGTGCGCCGCTGTGGCTGGCGATCATCCTTGCTTTCGCCATCATGACGGCCTTTGGCATCGCGACCGAAAAATTCGTGTTGCGCAAGCTGGTCAATCAGCCGCCGATTGCCCTGTTTATGGCGACCATTGGTCTGGCCTTCTTCATCGAAGGCGTGGCGCCTATGGTTTTCGGCAGCGAGCCACGGGCGCTTGAACTGGGCATTGTCGATGAGCCGATTCCCTGGGTGCTCGACAACTGGAACATGGTGATTTCCAAGTTCGACCTCGTCGCCGCCGGCGTTGCTGCCGTGCTCGTCGCCACACTTGCCCTGTTCTTCCAGTACACCCGCATTGGCCGGGCGCTGCGGGCGGTGGCCGATGACCACCAGGCCGCGCTGTCGATCGGTATTCCGCTGCAGAATATCTGGGCGATTGTCTGGGGCGTCGCCGGCTTCGTGGCGCTGGTCGCCGGCATGATGTGGGGTGCCCGTAACGGTGTGCAGTTTGCGCTCACTTTCACTGCACTCAAGGCGCTGCCTGTCCTGATCCTGGGCGGCTTCACCTCGGTGCCGGGGGCGATTGTCGGTGGCCTGATCATCGGCGCCTCGGAAAAGCTGGCTGAAATCTACATTCCACCCGTCATGCAGGATTGGTTTGGCGGCAATTTCGGCGGCATCGAGGGCTGGTTCCCTTACGTGCTTGCCTTGCTATTCCTGCTCGTTCGCCCCGAAGGTCTCTTCGGCGAAAAACACATCGACCGGGTTTAAGGGAGAAAACACATGCTTTACCGTGAAGCCGGTCAATTCAAGACGACCTATGCCGCCGACCAGCAAATCTTTCCGATTCGTCAGGATAGGATCGGGGTCATTGCGTTGCTTGTCGTCGCTTTCCTCGGGGTGCCGCTTTTTGCCAGCGAATACTGGTTCTCGGCCATCCTGATTCCTTTCCTAATCTTTGCCCTGGCGGCGCTTGGTCTGAATGTCCTGACCGGTTATGCCGGCCAGCTCTCGCTCGGTTCGGCGGCCTTCATGGCGGTTGGCGCCTATGCCGCCTACAACTTCCAGTTGCGGGTCGAGGGCATCCCTATCCTGGTTTCCTTCATTTGCGCCGGCTTGACTGCGGCCGGGGTCGGCATCCTGTTCGGACTGCCGTCCCTGCGCATCAAGGGTTTCTATCTGGCCGTGGCGACGCTGGCCGCGCAGTTCTTCATCGTCTGGTGCCTGACCAAGTTCCCGTGGCTGTCCAACAACTCGTCGTCTGGCGTGATTTCGACGCAACGCCTGATCATCTTCGGCCATGAACTGACGACGCCCGTTGAAAAGTATCTGCTTGTTCTCTCCATCGTCGTCGTCATGGCGCTGGCCGCCAAGAACATGGTGCGCTCGGCTACGGGCAGGGCGTGGATGGCGGTGCGCGACATGGACGTGGCGGCCTCGGTAATCGGGATCAAGCTGATGCAGACCAAGCTGCTCGCCTTCGCGGTCAGTTCCTTCTACTGCGGCGTGGCCGGCGCGCTGTACGCTTTCTGCTACCTCGGCTCGGTCGAGCCGGATGGTTTCTCGCTCGAAATGTCCTTCAAGATCCTGTTCATGATCATCATCGGCGGTGTCGGTTCGATCATGGGCAGCTTCCTTGGCGCTGCCTTCATTTTGCTGCTGCCGATCTTTCTCGACATTGCCCTGCCATTTTTCGCCGACCTGTTCGGCCTGCCGTTTTCCAGCGCCACCGTATCGCACATCCAGATCACGGTGTTCGGGGCGCTGATCATGTTCTTCCTGATCGTCGAGCCGCACGGGTTGGCCCGTTTGTGGCAGATCGCCAAGGAGAAGCTGCGCTTGTGGCCGTTCCCGCATTAGTGCTGATTGTGGTTCAAGCGGTGGGGCCCCGCCGCTTTTCGTATTAACTGGAGGAGACATTCTATGATCAAAAAATTCAAACCCGCTATTGCCGCCGCTGCGGTGTCCATGGCCATGCTGTCCCAGTTTGCCATGGCTGCCGAAGAGCAGTTCTTCCCGCTGATCGACTACCGCGTCGGCCCTTATGGCTCGAACGGCCAGGCTTTCTACGGTGGTTTCATCGACTATCTGAACTACGTCAATCTCAAGGAAAAGGGCGTCAATGGCGTCCAGATGACCTACGAAGAGTGCGAAACCGAGTACAACAATGCCAAGGGCGTCGAGTGCTACGAGCGCCTCAAGAGCAAGGCTGCCAAGTCGGCTGGCCCGCTGCACACGATGTCGACCGGTATCTCCTACGCCCTGATCGACAAGTCGGCCCAGGACAAGCTGCCGCTGGCCATGATGGGCTACGGTCGCACCGATGCGGTTGACGGCTCGGTCTTCCCCTACGCCTTCCCGCTGGTCACGACTTACCAGATGCAGGCCTCGGCCATCGTCAAGTTCCTCAAGGACAAGAACGGCGGCAGCCTGGCTGGCAAGAAGATCGTTTATCTCTATCACGACTCCGCCTACGGCAAGGAAGCCATCGTCGCGCTGAATGCCGAAGCCTCGCTCAACAAGTTCGAGATGGTGCAGATTCCGGTGGCGCACCCGGGCAACGAGCAGGGCGCCCAGTGGCTGAAGATTCGCCAGGAAAAGCCCGACTTCGTCATTTTCTGGGGCTGGGGCGTCATGAACCAGACGGCATTGAAGGCCGCCCAGAAGGTCGCTTTCCCGCGTGAAAAGATGATCGGCTCGTGGTGGACCGGTTCGGAAGAAGACGTCGTGCCGGCCGGCGATGCCGCCAAGGGCTATATGGCCGCGACCTGGAACGTCGCCGGCAAGCAGGTCCCGGTCATTGCCGACATCGAGAAGGTGGTCTACGGCGCTGGCAAGGGCAACCTGCAGGACAAGGCCAAGATCGGTACCATTCTTTACAACCGTGGCGTTTCGGCTGCCGTGCTGTCGGTCGAGGCCATCCGCAAGGGCCAGGAAAAGTACGGCAAGGGCAAGGCGCTCACTGGCGAACAGACCCGTTGGGCGTTGGAAAACCTGAATATCAACGATGCTCGCCTGAAGGTACTGGGTGCCACCGACCTGTTGCCGGAAATCAAGACCTCCTGCGACAACCACGAAGGTTCCGGCAAGGTGAAGATCCAGCAGTGGGACGGCGCCAAGTGGGTGCCCGTATCGGGCTGGATCGAGGGTAACAAGGGGCTGATTCACCCGCTCTTCCAGGCATCTGCCAAGCAGTACGCCAAGGAAAAGGGCATTACGCCGCGCGATTGCTCGAAGGAAAAGTAATTAGTCGTTAGTCGTTGGTCGCTAGCCGGGGCTATTGCCCGCGACTAGCGACTAGCAGCTAGCCACTAAAAGGAATCCCATGACTACACAGATTTCCACCGCTGCCGACAACTACCTGAGTATCAACAATATCGAGGTCATCTATGACCACGTGATTCTTGTGCTCAAGGGGGTTTCGCTGAATGTGCCGAAAGGCAAGATCGTCGCCTTGCTGGGCGCCAATGGCGCCGGCAAATCGACGACGTT
>CAIYYE010000185.1 GCA_903930395.1 uncultured beta proteobacterium | reverse complement strand
GGGGTGGGCAGGAAAATGCCAATGGAATGATGTTTGACCGAAATGCAAGGACAGGTAAGAATGTCACGCTATTGTGTCTTCAACGCTATTGGAGTCAGGCCGTCGGCAGAGGAAATATGTCCTGGGCAGTGTGTGAAAAAGTCGGTCAAACTGATGCGGGGCATCTAGCCTCGCAGCCCAGACTCGCTCGGGATATGACCCGGCCAATCCGTTCCGGTGTCTGCGGCCGATGAAACTGGTCGACGCCCTCGAAGTCGTGACGCGCACCGATCCGGGCATGGTTCGGGCGCACAACGAAGATGCGCTGTACGCCGATGCTGCGCTCGGGGTGGCGATACTGGCCGATGGCATGGGCGGCTACAACGCCGGTGAGGTGGCGAGTGGCCTGGCGACGACGCACCTCGCTGCGGATATTTCCGGCATCATCAATTCTCCGGCCTGCCAGGAAAAGGGGCTGAGCGATCCGGGCATCGTCGAAAATCACATCATCAATCAAGTGACTGCCGCCAATCTGGCTATTTTCAATGCAGCCCAGAACTGCGCCGATTTTGCCGGGATGGGCACGACGCTGGTTATGGCCTTGTTCTACGATAACCGGATGAGCGTCGCACATGTCGGCGATTCGCGCCTGTATCGCTTGCGCGGCCAATGTTTCGAACAACTGACGCGCGATCATTCTCTTTTACAGGAACAGCTTGATAGTGGCACTATCAGTGCAGCCCAGGCCCGGTATTCGGAAAACCGGAATCTGGTGACACGGGCGCTGGGGGTGGAGCCTGAGGTCAAGGTTGATGTTAACGATTTCGACGTGCTGGCCGGGGACATCGTGCTGCTCTGCTCCGATGGCCTCAACGAAATGGTCGACGACGAGGAGATAGCGATAACGCTGCGTGCACTTCGCAGCGATCTGGGGCAGGCGGCGGATCATCTGGTACAGCAGAGTAACGCCTATGGTGGGCGGGACAACATATCGCTTATTCTGATCAAGGTTGTGGGCGACTTTGCATCGCCCAAGAGGCGCTGGCAGCAGACGCTGGCCCATTTGCAGTGACATGAGGCAGGCAAGATGGCAAAACTGATTCTTTCCATGGATGGACTGGTGCTCAAGGAAATTCAGCTCAATCAGGAGCGCCTGAGCATTGGTCGCAAGCCACAGAACGACATCCAGATCGACAATCTGGCGATTTCCGGCGAGCACGCCGTGGTCGTCACCATTCTTGCGGACTCCTTTCTCGAAGATCTGAACAGCACCAACGGCACCTTGGTGAACGGCCAGCCGATCAAGAAGCATTTTTTGCGTAACAATGATGTCATCGAGTTGGGCAAGTACAAGCTGAAGTACATGGCCGATCTGCAAACTGGTGCGGCGGCGAGCGATTTTGAAAAGAATACGGCGATACGTTCCGGTGTCTTGCGGCTGCCGTCCGACCTGCAGCTGGCGCCCACCGAATCGCCGAGCCGCTCCAGTGTCGGCATGGCCTCGAACGCCAAGCCGCCGGTATCGGCGCTGGTCGCTGCCATTCAACTGCTCAACGGCCCGAACGCCGGCCGTGAACTGGAACTGACCAAGACCCTGACGACGCTCGGCAAACCCGGCTTGCAGGTGGCAGTCATCGCCAAGCGGCCGCACGGTTATTTCATCACCCATGTCGAAGGCGCGCAGTTCCCCGTCGTCAATGGCAAACCGCTCGATGCCCAGGCCGTTCCTCTGAGCGACCATGATGTCATCGAGATCGCCGGTATCAAGATGGAGTTTTTCCTGCGCCACTGAGCGCAGTGCTTTTTTGCCGGCAGGCTGGGTGGGTTCCCGAACGGAGAGTTACAATCTGCCCAGGCACGCAGTCGATTGATCCGGCGGGCGGCCCAACTTAATGGCAGGCCCCAAAAGCATGAAGCTTCGCGTACTTGGCTGCAGTGGCGGCATCGGTGGCAGACACCAGCGCACCACCTCTTTTCTCGTCGACCACGACATCCTGATCGATGCCGGCACTGGTGTCGGCGAATTGTCGATTGCCGAGCTGGCAGCGATTGATCATGTTTTCCTGACGCATGCCCACCTCGATCACATCGCCACCTTGCCGATGATGATCGATACCGTGGCGGATCGCCGCGACCAGCCATTGACGGTCCATGCCCCCGAGGCGGTGCTCGACAGCCTGCGCCAGCACATTTTCAACTGGGCTATCTGGCCTGACTTTGCCGTCGTGCCATCGGCCGAGCAGCCCTTCCTGCGTTATCGCAGCATCGCGCCAGGGGAAACCATCGCGCTGGGCGGGCGCAATATTTCTCCATTGCCGGCCCACCATACCGTGCCAGCGACCGGCTATCGGCTCGACTCCGGTGCAGCCAGCCTGGTTTTCTCTGGCGATACCGGTCCTTGCGATGCCTTCTGGCAGGCCGTCAACGCCATCCCGAACCTGCGCCACCTCATCATCGAATGCGCTTTCCCCAATCGCGAACATCGGCTGGCCGAGCTTTCGCGGCATTACTGGCCGGACATGCTGGCGGCCGAGCTGACGAAACTGACGCGCCCCTGCCAGATATACATTTCCCATCTGAAGCCCGGACAGGTCGAAGTAACCATGGAAGAAGTCAGCCGTTGTCTTGAGCGCTTTGCCCCAGGCATGCTGCACGACAGCCAGATAATCGAGTTCTGAAGGGATTCCTCGCATGGAAACCCTGGTCGACCTGTTTCGCCGCCTCGATCAACTTAACGATATCGGGACATCGCTGTCGAGCGAGCGCAATATCAG
>CAIYYE010000184.1 GCA_903930395.1 uncultured beta proteobacterium | reverse complement strand
GATGCCCTCTCTGTCGTGGCTGGCAGTGATTGTGCGGTCTGTGTCATGCACATGCAGGGGGTGCCCGGCACGATGCAGCAGACGCCGCAGTATGGCGATGTGGTTGGCGAGGTGCGGGCTTTTCTCACCAGTGCGGCGGCGCGTTGCCGGGAGGTCGGCATTGGTGGGGAGCGAATCGTGCTCGATCCGGGCTTCGGGTTCGGCAAGACGCTGGCGCACAATCTGGCTCTTTTTCGCGCCCTCGGCGGCACCAGCGTCGAAGCCCTGCCGGTACTCGTCGGCATCTCCCGCAAGTCGATGCTCGGCGCCATTACCGGGCGCCCGGTTGGTGAGCGACTGGCGGCCAGTGTCGCGGCTGCACTGATGGCGGTACAAAAAGGTGCGAAAATACTGCGCGTGCATGATGTCGCCGCGACCAGGGATGCCCTGGCAGTGTGGGCGGCAATCGAACAGGGGAGTGAGCAATGAGCAGGAAATATTTCGGAACCGACGGCGTACGCGGTCGGGTCGGGCAGTCGCCCATTACCCCGGATTTCGTCATGCGCCTCGGCTATTCAGCCGGCAAGGTCTTGCTGGAGCAGTGCAACATGCCGGCCGGCGAACGTCCCGCCGTGCTCATCGGCAAGGATACGCGGCTCTCCGGGTACATGCTGGAGTCGGCGCTGGAGGCTGGTTTCTCGGCTGCCGGCATTGACGTCTTCCTGGTCGGCCCCTTGCCGACGCCTGCCGTCGCCTATCTGACCCGTGCCTTGCGTCTGCAGGCCGGAATCGTCATCTCGGCCTCGCATAATCCCTATTACGATAACGGCATCAAGTTTTTCTCGGCTCTCGGCACCAAATTGCCCGACGAGGTCGAGCGCGCCATCGAGGCGGGCATCGATCAGCCCATCGTCTGCGCCCCGCCAGCCGACCTTGGCCGCGTCCGGCGCATCGATGATGCGCGCGGTCGTTATATCGAATTCTGCAAGAGCACTTTTCCCAACGACCTTGATCTGCGCGGCCTGAAAATCGTCGTCGATTGTGCGCATGGCGCCGCCTACCATATCGCGCCAAGTGTCTTTCATGAACTGGGTGCCGATGTCGTGACTATCGGGGCGCAACCGAATGGTCTGAATATCAATGATGGTGTCGGTGCGACGGCCCCCAAGGCACTGTGCGAAGCGGTGCTGGCTAACCGGGCCGATCTCGGCGTGGCCCTCGATGGCGATGCCGACCGTCTGCAGATGGTCGATGCCGAAGGCAATCTTTATGATGGCGATCAGCTCCTCTTCGCCATCGTTCGCAGCCGGGCTCGTGCCGGCAAGGTAAGGGGCGTCGTCGGTACCCTGATGACCAATCTGGCCCTCGAGCACGCTCTGGGCAAGGCAGAGATACCATTTGCCCGTGCCGCGGTGGGTGATCGTTACGTTGTCGAAATGCTCAACGAAAAGGGCTGGCTCTACGGCGGCGAAAATTCCGGGCATATTCTTGCCATGGACCGGCATACCACCGGCGATGGGATCATCGCAGCCTTGCAGGTTCTGGCCGCACTGCGCGAAAGTGGTGGCGATTTGAAGACATTGCTCGGTTGTCTCGTGCTCTATCCGCAGAAACTGATCAACGTGCCGATCTCGCGCGGATTTCCCTGGAAGGATCATCCGGCGATAACGTCGGCCCTGAGCGAAGCCGAATCGGGACTTGCCGGGCGGGGCAGGGTGCTGCTCCGCGCCTCGGGTACCGAGCCCCTGTTGCGAGTCATGGTTGAAGGCGAAGATGCGCCTGAAGTGCTGCGCACGGCTGAAAAACTGGCGGCTGTTGTGCGGGAGTTGGCGCAATAAATTGCCTTGAATGCCTAATCGTATTGACCGAAAAATCGACGAGTCGCTATAATCCGAAGGTTTTTCGCCAACAGAATCGTCTAGCCCATGCGTAAAAAGCTCGTAGCTGGTAACTGGAAGATGCACGGCTCACTGCAGCAGAATTCGGTTTTGCTGGCGAGTATTGCCGCTGGAGCGTCCGGAATGGCTTGCGAGATGGCCGTCTGCCCGCCCTATCCGTATCTTGGGCAGGCACAGTTGGCGTTGCAGGGTTCCCCGCTTGCGCTGGGGGCACAATCGCTTAGCGAGCATGCGTCGGGTGCGTTTACCGGCGAAGTCTCGGCGGCCATGCTGCTTGAATTCGGGTGTCGCTATGTGCTGGTCGGTCATTCCGAGCGACGGGCACTGTTCGGTGAAACGGATGCAGTAGCTGCGGCCAAGTTCGCGGCGGCGCAGGAGGCGGGTTTGGTGCCCGTCCTCTGTGTCGGTGAAACGCTGGATGAGCGCAATGCCGGTCAGACCGCCTCGGTGATTGCCCGGCAGTTGTCGGCAGTGCTGGATCGTGTCGGGGTGAATGCCATGGCCTCGGCTGTGGTTGCCTATGAGCCGGTATGGGCCATCGGAACCGGTGTAACGGCATCGCCGGCGCAAGCGCAGGAAGTGCATGCGGCGATCCGTGCCCAGGTGGCGGCGCTGGATGCAGGTGTTGCCGAAGGTTTGCGCATTCTCTACGGTGGTAGTGTGAAGCCGCAGAATGCGAAGGAGTTGTTTGGGCAGGCTGACATCGATGGTGGTTTGATCGGTGGCGCTGCCTTGGTTGCGGATGATTTTCTGGCGATTTGCCTTGCGGCAAATTGATAGGCTGACAAATGAACTGGTTATTTTCTCTCGTCCTGACGGTCCACATTCTGGTGGCGATCGTCATTATTGGCTTGGTCCTCATGCAGCACGGCAAGGGCGCCGACATGGGAGCTGCTTTTGGTAGTGGCGCCTCCGGCAGCCTGTTTGGTGCTACCGGCTCGGCTAATTTCCTGAGTCGTGCAACGGGCATTCTCGCCGCAGTATTCTTTGCGACGAGCCTGACCCTGGCCTACATTGCTTCAAGCCAGCCAAAAACGACTGGCAGTGTCATGCAAGAACCGGTACAATCGCAGACTGTTTCGCAGCCTGCCTCGGCGGGTGGTGAATCGCCAGCGGCTCCTGTGGGTGCGGGTTCCAAGGCGAAAGACATACCGAAGTAACGTAAGAAGGTTTGCCCGGCATTAAGTCCTCGCCGGGTGACCAAAAAGACGTGCCGACGTGGTGAAATTGGTAGACACGCTATCTTGAGGGGGTAGTGGCGCAAGCTGTGCGAGTTCGAGTCTCGCCGTCGGCACCAAAAGCTGGGCAGTGGCCGCAAGGTACGCTGCTTCGAACAAGAAACTGAATATTGGCGGCGGGTCATGGAAAACTACTTTCCAATCCTGATGTTCGTTCTGGTGGGGGTTGCGGTCGGCGTTCTGCCTGTCGCAATGGGCTTCATTCTTGCTCCAAGCCGACCAGATCCTGAAAAGCTCTCTCCTTACGAGTGCGGCTTTGAGGCTTTTGAAGATGCGCGCATGAAGTTCGATGTGCGTTTCTATCTGATAGCCATTCTCTTCATTTTGTTCGATCTGGAAATTGCCTTCCTGTTTCCCTGGGCGTCGATTTTCAAGGACATTGTTGCGACCGAGTCGATAAAGCTCTTCGGCTTTCTCGAAATGCTCGTGTTCGTTGCCATCCTGGTCGTGGGTTATGTGTATGCCTGGGCCAAGGGCGCGCTGGAATGGGAATGAGGCTAGGCTATGGCTATTGAGGGCGTCCTCCAGGAAGGCTTTGTCACCACTACGGCTGACAAGCTGATCAATTACATGCGAACCGGCTCGATCTGGCCCATGACCTTCGGTCTGGCCTGTTGTGCGGTTGAAATGATTCACGCCGGCGTTTCCCGTTACGACCTCGATCGTTTCGGGATCGTGTTCCGGGCCAGTCCGCGTCAGTCCGATGTCATGATTGTCGCCGGTACGCTGACCAATAAAATGGCACCGGCCCTGCGCAAGGTTTACGACCAGATGGCCGAGCCGCGCTGGGTCATCTCCATGGGCTCCTGTGCCAATGGGGGTGGCTACTACCACTACTCCTATTCTGTTGTGCGTGGCTGTGACCGCATCGTTCCTGTCGATATCTATGTGCCGGGTTGCCCGCCGACTGCTGAAGCCCTGATTTACGGGCTGATCCAGTTGCAGAACAAGATTCGTCGCACCAATACCATTGCTCGTTAATTGCCAAGGCTGATTCGATATGTCTGCCAAGCTGGAAACGCTTAGTCAAAACCTGCAGAAGCACTTTGGCGATAAATTGAAATCGCTGAAGCTGGCTTTGGGTGAAGTAACCATTGAAGTCAGTGCGGCCGACTATCTCGGCGTGATGACTGCCTTGCGCGATGAGGCTGATCTTCATTTTGAAGAAATCATCGATCTCTGTGGTGTCGATTATTCGACCTACGCTGATGGTGGCTGGCAAGGCCGGCGCTACGCGGCGGTTTCCCATCTGCTCTCGATTGCTCACAACTGGCGTTTGCGTGTCCGTGTCTTTGCCGAAGACGACGAATTTCCTGCTGTTGATTCGGTGACGGGCGTCTGGAAGAGCGTTAACTGGTTCGAGCGCGAAGCCTTCGATCTTTACGGCATCGCCTTTGTCGGCCATGACGACCTGCGTCGCATCCTGACCGACTACGGTTTCATCGGGCATCCGTTCCGCAAGGATTTCCCGATTTCCGGCCACGTTGAAATGCGTTACGACCCCGATCAGGCTCGCGTGATCTATCAACCGGTCACCATCGAGCCTCGCGAGAACACCCCGCGCATCGTGCGCGAAGATACTTTCGGGGACACTGCCCATGGCTGATATCCGCAATTTCACGCTGAACTTTGGTCCGCAGCACCCGGCCGCGCACGGCGTTTTGCGACTCGTGCTTGAACTGGACGGCGAAGTCGTCCAGCGCGCCGACCCGCATATCGGTCTCCTGCACCGCGCCACCGAAAAGCTGGCCGAAACCCGGACCTGGGTCCAGTCCGTGCCGTACATGGATCGTCTCGACTACGTCTCGATGATGTGTAACGAGCATGCCTACTGCCTGGCGACCGAAAAGCTGCTCGGCATCGAGGTGCCGGAGCGCGGCAAGTACATCCGCGTCATGTTCGACGAAGTCACCCGTATCCTCAACCATCTGTTGTGGATCGGCTGTCACGCGCTGGACGTCGGTGCGATGACCATGGCGCTCTACACCTTCCGCGAACGCGAAGACCTGATGGACGTTTATGAGGCGGTTTCCGGTGCCCGGATGCATGCTGCCTACTATCGTCCGGGTGGTGTCTATCGCGACCTGCCGGATCGTATGCCGCAATATCAGGAATCAACTTGGACCACCGCCAAGAGGGCGGGGGAGAAGAACGAGAACCGCAGCGGTTCCGTGCTCGACTTCCTTGAAGATTTCACCAATCGTTTCCCGACCTACCATTCCGAATATCACACCCTGCTGACCGACAACCGGATATGGAAGCAGCGTCTGGTCAATGTCGGCGTCGTGACGCCGGAGCGCGCCATGCAGATGGGCTTTAGCGGCGCCATGCTGCGTGGTTCGGGCATCGCCTGGGACTTGCGCAAGAAGCAGCCCTACGCCGCTTACGACAAGATCAATTTCGATGTGCCAGTGGGCGTCAATGGCGACAGCTATGACCGCTACCTGGTTCGCATGGAAGAAATGATCCAGTCGAACAACATCATCAAACAATGTATCGCCTGGCTGCGCAAGAATCCCGGCCCGGTGATCACCGACAACAACAAGGTGGCACCGCCGCCGCGTGAAAACATGAAGACCAACATGGAGGAGCTGATTCATCACTTCAAGCTCTTCACCGAAGGTATCCATGTTCCCGCCGGCGAAGCCTATGCGGCCGTCGAACATCCCAAGGGTGAGTTCGGCATCTACTTTGTTTCCGATGGTGCCAACAAGCCTTACCGCATGAAGATTCGTGCTCCGGGCTTTGTCCACCTGGCTGGTCTGGATGAAATGTCCAGAGGCCACATGATTGCCGACGTCGTTACGATTATCGGTTCCCAAGATATTGTTTTTGGCGAGATCGACCGCTGATGTTTTCCGCTGAAACCCTCCAGAACTTCGCCCGCGAAGTCGCCAAGTATCCCGCCGAACAGAAGCAGTCGGCGTCGATGGCCTGCCTCGCACATGCCCAGGCTGAAAAAGGCTGGTTGTCGCCCGAGTCCATCGAGGCGGTGGCCAACTATCTTGGTATGCCGCCCATTGCGGCCTACGAAGTGGCCTCCTTCTACAACATGTATGACCTGAAGCCGGTCGGCAAGTACAAGATCATGGTCTGTACAAACCTGCCTTGCGCGCTCTCGGGTGGCTACCATGCCGGCGAATACCTGCAGAAAAAGCTGGGTGTCGGCTACGGCGAAACGACGCCGGATGGCAAATTCACATTGAAGGAAGGTGAATGCATGGGGGCCTGCGGCGACGCACCGGTCTTCATCGTCAACAACCGCTCGATGTGCAGCCACATGCACCCGGAACAGATCGACAAGCTGCTTGAGGAGTGCAAATACTGGCCATGCTTGGTGCGATCAACGGCGTCCTCATGGAAGGCCTGGACGGCGACAACAGCTGGGGCCTCAATGACTATGTAGCGCGCGGCGGTTATGCGCAGCTCAAGCGCATCCTGGAAACCG
>CAIYYE010000183.1 GCA_903930395.1 uncultured beta proteobacterium | reverse complement strand
CTTGCGAAAGACCTTTCTTTTCCGCTTTTTGCTGCCGTTGTTTAATCTGATCGACCGCGTGTTGCTATCGACGCAGTTTCTAGGCAAGTACGGCTGGATCATGATTGTCGAGTTGGGCCAGCCAAAGAAATGATCTATCGCTTTTTCAAGCGACTCACGGATGTCGCGTTCTCGCTGATCGCGATCAGCGTCTTCGGCCCGCTCATGCTCGTCCTCGCTGCTCTGATCAAGCTGGACTCGCCGGGTCCCGTTTTCTATCGCGGTGAACGGGCAGGCAGGGCGGATACCACGTTTCGCATCCTAAAGTTCCGTTCGATGGTTGTCGACGCGGAACGCAAAGGGGGCTTCTCCACGGCTATTGATGATCCACGGCTGACGCCCATCGGGCGTTTCCTGCGCAAGTACAAGCTGGACGAGCTCCCACAGTTTTTCAACGTGCTGTTTGGTGACATGTCGCTTGTCGGGCCGCGGCCCCAGGTGTTGTACTACACCAACCAGTATGCTGGGGAAGAGCTGCTCACCCTGACGGTCAGGCCCGGCATCACGGACTTAGCATCGCTTTACTTCGTTGATATGGACGCCGTCCTGGGCACTGGGGATGTGGATGCCCGCTATCAGGCCGAAATCGAGCCCGTGAAGAACCAGTTGAGAATTCGTTACGTGCGCGAGCAGTCTTATCTGCTGGATCTGCGGATCTTATTAGAGACAGCATTCAAGCTCGTCGGGGTGGACAATGTCACAGGCTTGAATGTCTCGCCCAAGGGGGCTGGAGTCAATGGATAAGCGCCCGGTCGTATCGAAGATCTGCTTCGGATGCGAACCCCTTGGGGGTGCGGACTGGGGGGACATAAATGTTACCGATATTGTCAGCGCAGTCGACCTGGCGCTGGAGCTCGGCGTCAACTTTTTCGATACGGCCGATGTTTACGGCCTAGGGCTCTCGGAGACCCGGCTGTCGGAAATTCTGGGCCCGAGGCGCCATGACGTCGTGATCGCAACCAAAGGCGGCATGTCGTGGCAGCAACCGGGTGCGGGTGGTCGAGCCGCCATCATCAGGGACAGCTCGCCGGAATATCTTCGCGCTGCCGTGGATGCGAGCTTGAGGCGCCTGCGGCTTGAGCGCCTCCCAGTTTATTTCATACACTGGCCGGATCCCCATACAGACATACGCTCGACATTCGAGTGCCTGGCCCGCATGAAAGACGCGGGAAAAATCGGCTGGATTGGCTGTTCCAACTTCAGCAGTGAGCAGGTTCGCCTTGCCTGCCAGGTGGCTGAGGTGTCTTATGTGCAGTCGTCGCTGAATATCCTGGGTGAGTACATCGACCCCGGCATGCTGCAGGTGGTTCGTGAGATGGGAATCGGCGTCGTGGCTTACAACGTGCTGGCCAACGGCATGCTGACGGGAAAGTATGGTCCGGATGCCCATTTTCCGGAGAACGACCGGCGCTCGCGTCTGCCCTTGTTCCAGGGAGACTCGTACCGGCAGGCGTTGGAGCGGGTGCGCAAGATCTCGGCCGCTGCCGAAGCTGAGGGACTTACCTGTGCGCAATACGCCATCGCGAAAGTTGTGGAGCGGGCCGAGGTGACATCAGCGATTGTTGGCATAAAGAATCGCCGCCAGATTGAAGAGAACTTCGCCTTTCTCACATAACATGGTGTTGGCTATTAATTGGTCGAATTGCCTACGGGCAGCGATAGAAGAAAAGAATGAAACAAATTAATAAGCAATTTTCGTTAAATCAACTTGCTGACCCGGCCGAATTCCATTCGGAGCTGGACCTTGCAGGAACGTTACCAGAGCGACTTCGAGCGTACATGAGCGGTATGCAACGCATCCGG
>CAIYYE010000182.1 GCA_903930395.1 uncultured beta proteobacterium | reverse complement strand
TCCATTCGCGGATTTTCTGGGCTTCGTCTTCGGTCGGCTGGCGGCCGTTGTCCTGTTCGAACTTGACCATCTGCTGGTCGATGGCGGTGTTGAAGAAGCAGGCGAGGATGATCGGCGCCGGGCCGTTGATGGTCATCGATACCGAGGTGGACGGGGCAAGCAGGTCGAAACCGTCGTAGAGCACCTTGAGGTCGTCGAGGGTGGCGATGGAGACGCCGGAGTTGCCGATCTTGCCGTAGATGTCCGGGCGCTCGTCGGGGTCACAGCCGTAGAGGGTGACCGAGTCGAAGGCGGTGGACAGGCGGTGCGCCGGCATGCCTTCAGAGACGCGCTTGAAGCGGCGGTTGGTGCGGAAGGCGTCGCCTTCGCCGGCGAACATCCGGGTCGGGTCCTCGCCTTCGCGCTTGAAGGCAAAGACGCCGGCGGTGTAGGGAAAGGAGCCGGGCACGTTCTCGCGCATCAGGAAGCGCAGGGTTTCGCCATCGTCGCCGAAGGTCGGCAGGATGACCTTGCGGATCTTGGTGCCGGACAGCGACAGGCTGGTCAGCCGGGTGCGGATTTCCTTGTCGCGAATCTTCACGACGTACTCGTCGCCGGCATAGGCTTCGACCGTGGCCGGCCACATGTCGAGCAGCTTCTTGGCCTTGGGGTCCTGCTGGGCATCCTTGAAGGCGACCATTTCATCAAAATCGGCCGTCGGCTTTTCGCAGCCGGCAAAAATGCTCTTGGCGATGCGCAGGGACTGACGTTCGCGGGCGATCTTCACCTGTTCGGCCGTATGGGCATGGTAGCCGCGCACGGAATCGGCGATTTCGGCCAGATAACGAACGCGCTGGGCCGGCACAATGGCGCGCTGGGTCGAGGACTGCTTGACGGTGACGATGGGCAACTGGCCGGGCTTCAGCTTCAGGCCTTTTTCGGACAGTACCGGGACCAGCGCCTGATACAGGGCAGTCACGCCGTCATCGTTGAAGCGGGCGGCCTGGGTGCCAAACACCGGCATGTCCTCGGTCGGTGTCGAGAAGGCTTCACGGTTGCGCTGATACTGCTTGCGCACATCACGCAGCGCATCCTCGGAACCCTTGCGGTCAAACTTGTTGATGGCGACGAAATCGGCGAAATCGAGCATGTCGATCTTCTCGAGCTGCGAGGCAGCACCGAACTCCGGCGTCATGACGTACAACGACAGATCGACAAAGGGCACGATGGCAGCATTGCCCTGGCCGATACCCGAGGTTTCGACGATGACCAGATCGAAGCCGGCCAGCTTGCAGGCGGCAATCACTTCAGGGAGGGCGACGGAAATTTCGGACCCGGTGTCGCGGGTGGCCAAAGAGCGCATGAAGATGTTCGGATGCTCGATGGCATTCATGCGGATGCGGTCACCGAGCAGGGCGCCACCGGTACGCTTGCGTGACGGGTCGATGGAGATCAGGCCGATCCTGACGCTGTCGCCCTGGTCGAGGCGGAAGCGGCGGACCAGTTCATCGGTCAGCGATGACTTGCCGGCACCGCCCGTGCCGGTGATGCCGAGAACCGGCGTCGTCAGTGCGGCGGCTGCCTTGAGCAGCGGCTCCTTGAGGGCCGGCGCTTCGCCGTTCTCGAGCAGGGTGATGAGGCGGGCGAGCAGACGCTTGTCGCCTGCCTTGAGACCAGCCAGCGCCGCTTCGACTGCGGGCACGCCTTCGTCGGCCATGTCGAAGTCGGACTTCTGCACGACTTCGTTGATCATGCCCTGCAAGCCCATGTGCACGCCGTCTTCCGGCGCGTAGATGCGGGTCACGCCGTAGTCGTGCAACTCCTTGATTTCGGAGGGCACGATCACCCCGCCGCCGCCGCCGAAGACCTTGATGTTGGCACCGCCATTGGCCTTGAGCAGGTCGATCATGTACTTGAAGAATTCGACATGGCCGCCCTGGTACGAGGTGATGCAGATGCCCTGGACATCTTCCTGCAGCGCTGCATTGACGATTTCCTGCACCGAGCGGTTGTGGCCGAGGTGGATGACCTCGGAGCCGGTCGACTGCAGGATGCGGCGCATGATGTTGATCGAGGCATCGTGGCCGTCGAACAACGAGGCGGCCGTGACAAAACGGACCTTGTTTTTCGGCTTGTACGGAGAAAGCTTCTTGGCAACGGAAAGATCGGTCATGACGCCTGCCTCAATCAAAAGGGGGAAAGGCGTCCATGTTAGGCTGCTTTCCGTCCGTCACCATTGTCACGAATGACGACAATCGTGCAAATTCCGCCAACCTGATAGAGTG
>CAIYYE010000181.1 GCA_903930395.1 uncultured beta proteobacterium | reverse complement strand
CGAAAGGAGGATGACCTGTTCCGGCCAGGTTTCGCGCACCATGTCGATGAGGCCGGGGTCGGACATGATCAGGGCGTCGGGCTTCAGCGCGATGACCGGCGCCATGTCGGCGAGGTAGGTGGGCAGCTTGGCGTTGTGCGGAATGATGTTGCTGACGACAAAAAACTGCTTGCCGCGCGCATGCGCCTCGTTGATGCCTTCGCCCAGTTTCTCCATGCTGCCGAACTCGTTATTGCGGACGCGCAGGCTGTAGCGCGGCTGGCCGGCATAGATGGCATCGGCCCCGAAATCGAAGGCGGTTCGCATCATCTCGAGCGAGCCGGCGGGAGCGAGGAGTTCAGGAGCTTTGGACATAGTAGAATGCGGCGAAACCGCGCATTGTAGAGACTATGTCTGAAGAAATCCTGATCAATTTCACGCCGCAGGAAACCCGTGTTGCCGTCATGCAACAAGGTGTCGTCCAGGAACTCCATATCGAGCGCACCGCCAGTCGCGGGCTGGTCGGCAACGTCTATCTCGGCCGCGTCTGTCGCATCCTGCCCGGCATGCAGTCGGCCTTCATCGATGTCGGGCTCGATCGCACCGCCTTCCTGCATGTCGCCGATATCTGGCAACCGCGTGAGACGGCGACTGAGCGCCCCATCGAAAAAATCCTGCACGAGGGGCAAAGCGTTCTCGTCCAGGTCATCAAGGACCCGATCGGCACCAAGGGGGCGCGACTGGCGACACAGGTGTCGATTGCCGGCCGCATGCTGGTTTACCTGCCGCAGGAAAAACATATCGGCATCTCGCAACGCATTGAATCCGAGTCCGAGCGCGAAATGCTGCGCGAAAAAATCACCCGTCTCGTGCCGCCGGAAGAGCCGGGCGGCTTTATTGTCCGGACCATGGCCGAAAACGCCAGCGAAGCGGAGTTCGCCACCGACATCGCCTACCTGCGCAAGACCTGGGCTGATATCCGCGACAAGGCGCGTACCTCGGCGCCACCGTGCCTGCTGTATCAGGAGCTCTCGCTCGGCCAGCGCGTCCTGCGCGACTTCGTCAATCCCGAGACGACGCGCATGCTCGTCGACTCGCGGGAGAACTTCCAGAAACTGACGGCCTTTGCCCAGGAATACACGCCGGCGGTTATCCCCCTGCTTGAGCACTACACGGGCCAGCGTCCGCTGTTCGACCTGCATGGCGTCGAGGACGAGATCCAGAAAGCCCTGGCCCGCCGCGTCGACCTCAAGTCGGGCGGCTATCTGATCATGGATCAGACCGAGGCGATGACGACCATCGACGTCAATACCGGCGGTTTTGTCGGCGTCCGCAATTTCGACGACACCATCTTCAAGACCAACCTCGAGGCGGCGGTCACCATCGCCCGTCAGCTGCGTCTGCGCAATCTGGGCGGCATCATCATCGTCGACTTCATCGACATGGAAAACGAGGAGCACAAGAAAGCGGTCCTCGACGAATTCAACAAGGCGCTGGCCCGTGACCACACACGGCTCACGGTGAACGGTTTCACTGCCCTCGGCCTCGTTGAGATGACGCGCAAGCGGACGCGTGAATCGCTTGCCCATGTGCTCTGCCAGCCCTGTCCGACTTGCGGTGGCCGTGGCGAGGTCAAGACGGCGCGTACCGTCGCTTACGAAATCCTCCGCGAACTGCTGCGCGAAGCCCGCCAGTTCAATGCCCGCGAGTACCGCATTCTGGCCGGCCCGGCGGTCGTCAATCTCTTCCTCGACGAAGAGTCGCAGGCGCTGGCCATGCTCTCCGACTTTATCGGCAAGTCGGTTTCGCTGCAGTCCGAACCGAGTTATTCGCCTGAGCAATACGACATTGTTTTGATGTAAGGCCCACTGAGGAGACAAACCATGAAAAACGAACCCGAGTTCGACAGCCTTGTACCCGCCAAGTCTTTTAATCGCCGGAGTTTTATCGTAACCAGCCTGGGGGCCGGTTTTGCCCTGGCGACGCAACCGGTGATGGCGCAAACGGCGATCAAGACCGACGATGCCGGCCTGCTGGCTGGTGAGATCAAGGTGCCGGTCAAGGATGGCGAAATGGTCGCCTACCGCGCGATGCCCAAGGGGGCCGTCAAACCGCCAGTGGTGCTGGTGGTGTCCGAGATTTTCGGGGCGCATGAGTACATCCGCGATACCTGTCGCCGCCT
>CAIYYE010000180.1 GCA_903930395.1 uncultured beta proteobacterium | reverse complement strand
CTGCTCGATGGACGGCCACTCAGCGACGAGGAAAAGGCGGCTTCCTTCGCCTTCCTCGATACAGAGGATTATCGCGAGGGGCTGGCTGCCTTCCTGGAAAAACGGAAACCCGCTTTCAAGGCGCGCTGAACAAGCCCCAAAGCATCTTGCCGGCAAGAACCAGCAGGATGGCCGCAAAAATTCGCTTCAGGGTGGCAACCGGCAACTGGTGTGTCTTGCGGGCGCCGATCGGCGCCGTCATGATGCTGGCGACGGCCACGCCGACCACGGCTGGCAGATAAACAAAACCGAGACTGCCCTCGGGCAGGCCGGCGACCGACCAGCCATTCCAGACATAGCCCAGGGCGCCGCCCAGGGCGATTGGAAAGCCGATGGCTGCCGAGGTGCCAATGGCGTTCTGGACCTTGACGTTGCACCAGGTCATGAAGGGCACCGACAACACGCCGCCGCCGATAGCCACCAGGCAGGAAATGCCGCCGATGAACGCGCCCACGAGCGAAGTGGCCAGCGTCCCCGGCATCTCGCGATGGGGCTTGGGCTTGATGTTGAGGATCATCTGCACCGATACATAGCAGATGAAAATGGTGAAAATCAAAGCCAGCGCCTTGGTCGGCACCAGGCTTGCAATGTGGGTACCGAGCAGCGTGCCCAGAATGATTCCCGGCGTGATGCGAGCCACGATGGGCCACAGTACGGCGCCATGGGCGTGGTGCGTTCGCACGCTGGAAATGGAGGTGAAGAATATTGCTGCCATCGAGGTGCCAAGCGCCAGATGCATGACCTCGGCCGACGGAAAGCCCTGCGCCGCAAAAAGCATGACGAGGATAGGCACCATCACGGAACCGCCTCCGATGCCGAGCAGGCCGGCGAAAAATCCGGCAAAAATCCCCAACGCGATATACCCCAGCCACCAGACCGTCATTGCCGCCCCGTCAATTCCTTGGTGATGAATACCCATTCGGCAGGCGTCACAGGCATGATCGACAGCCGGTTGCCGCGGGCAAGGAGGCGCATATTAGCAAGTTCTGGATAAAGCCGCAGTTCGGCCAGGGGAATCAATCGGGACTTGGCGACGAAATGGACGTCGCGCAGCCACCATCGTGGATTTTCGGGCGTTGATTTCGGATCGAAATATGGACCTTGTTCTGCAAACTGGGATTCGTCCGGGTAAGGCTCGGAGCAAACCTCGCAAATCCCTGCGATGCCGGGCTCGGCGCAACTCGAGTGATAAAAGAAGGCAAGGTCGCCGACCTGCATCGCATCGCGCATGAAATTGCGCGCCTGGTAGTTGCGCACGCCGAACCACGGCACGCGCTGCTCCGGTGCCGCTTCGAGGTCATCGATCGATACCTCGTCGGGTTCCGATTTCATCAGCCAATATTGCATGGGTTCGGGTAGTTTCGAGGGCAAAAAAAGGCCCCCGCGAATGTCGTCAGGCCGGCATCCTGAACCTGAGTCCAGAGTGGTCGCATTCCTTCCGCATCAGGCACACTCACTGGGAGCGCGCACAACAGCGGACTAGTGGTCCGCAACCGATGCCAATAAGCATTGGTTCAAGGAATATATGGCCTTAACAAACACCGCAGGGGACGCTCGGCGGGCGGCGCCGGGGTCAGCCGCAACGACTACAGGTCGAATTGCTGCTGGGGCGCAAGCACGGCATCAAGTCGTGCTCCCATGTCACCGATTCTACGCTTCGTTTCGGAAGTATCAACTGCTTCCGAAAACTCTTTTGCCGCCCCGCCGGGAGCCCCGGAAAGGTGCTCGTGAGCGATGTTCAGGGCAGCCATGACGGCGACCCGTTCGGCGATGGTGTTCTTGGTGCGCTGGGCGATATCGCGCATTTTGCTGTCGACCAGATCGACCGCCGAAAGCAGGGCATCGCGCTCTTCCGGCGTGCAGGCGACACGATATTCGCGGCCCATGATCTTGACGTCGAGGAAATTCGGCTCGGCGCTCATCTCAGGCATCCTCGGGAATCTTGTCGATCAGGCCTTCGAGCCGCTCACGGGCGGCCGTCATCGTCTGCCGCAGATGCAGCCGTTCAGCTTCGGCCGCCGTCATCTGGTGCTTCAAAACCTCATTCTCGGCGCGCAACTGGTGAACCAGGGCGACAACCTGTTCAATTTTGGCTTCGAGCGTTTCTAGTTCCACATTCATGCAGCGAACTATAGAGGGAAAAACGCCGTGTGGTCAAGGACTAAGCCATTCTTCTAAAAGTGGTTTATAGCTAACGGCAGAAGGCCGCCTGATGCGCTGCAGCAACAATGAATGTAGAATGCGCCCCGTGTCAGGTGCTGCGTACGGATTCTCCAAGCGCAGTTAAACGGGAAAGCGGTGCGTCTCCAACGAGACCAATCCGCTGCTGCCCCCGCAACGGTAAGCAAGTGCGGACGTATCACAAGGCCACTGGGTGACAACCTGGGAAGGCGATACGTCAAGACTTGCGAGCCCGGATACCGGCCTGGGACAAAAGCGGAAGTGCCACGGGGGTGTGGCGCCGGTTCTTGCGACCAGCCCTATCCCAGCTCCCTGCGCATTTCCTTTTCAATGCTATTCCGGCATGCGGGGACGCCCGCCGGGAAAAGGGAGTATCCATGTATCCGAAACACTGTCGTGCAGCTATCGCTGCCGCTATTGCTGCGTCAACCTGTCAGGTCCATGCTCAAACTCATGAACTGGCCTCGCTTGTTGTTACGGCAACCCGCTTTGCCGAGGCCGACCCAAAGATTCCGGCGAATATTACCGTACTGACCAGCAACGATTTGCGCAGCATCCCGGCAACCAACTTGCCAGACCTACTCAAGACAGTTGCCGGCGTAGAGAGCCGGCCGCTCTACGGACCGTTCGGCATGGATGCCTCGGTAGACATGCGGGGCTTCGGTTCCACGGCAACCAGCAACACCTTGGTTTTAGTTGACGGCATGCGGATGAACCCGGTCGATATGGGAGGCATCACCTGGTCGGCAATCCCGGTGGCAGGAATTGACCGAATCGAAATCATTCGAGGTTCTGGTGCCGTTCTCTACGGTAGTGGCGCCACCGGCGGCGTTATCAACATCATTACCAACAAATCCGGAAAAACTCGCGCCAACATTGAGGCAAGCATCGGTAGCCATGAATACCAGAGCGTAGCCGGAGAGTTCGCCGCCGGCAATGAAACCGGATATTTCAATCTCTTCGTTCGCGAAGCATCAACCAGCGGCTATCGGAAAAACAGCCAGCAAGATCAGAAAATCGCCAGCGGCCGTGGTGGCTTTTATCTGGAAAATGGTGAATTGTTCGCCGACTATGCGCTTTACAATGAATCTGCCGGATTGCCTGGTAATCGACTGAGCGCCGCGTTCCGCAACGATCCGAAAGGTTCCACCACGCCCAACGACTCTCAGGAGCGTGACGGTTATCGCATCCGACCTGGCATCAGCTATCGCTGGGGCGAGCAAGTGACGTTCGAGGCTGAGGTCGGTATTGACCATCAGTTCCTCAAATCAAACTATGTCGGCTCGTCATTTTTTAGCGAGCGCGTCCGCGACAGTGCTTCATTTACACCTCGCCTACGCTGGCAGCATGGCCTTGGCGCCCTGAGCAGCGAGACGATCGTTGGCTACGATTACTACGACAGTAACGTTGACGCAGTCAACCGCGGAGGTCCCAACCAAGGCGCCTCACAGAAAAGCGCGGCCTGGTATCTCCAGAACATTACCGGGCTAACTTCCAACTTGAACCTGACTATCGGCGCCCGCGAGCAAAGCGTCGAGCAATCGGCAAGACAAGATGAATATCCCGCCTGGTTCTCCCCTGCAATGTCTGGTAGCTCAACTCGCAAACGTAGTGCCTACGATATCGGCCTTACCTATGCAGCCGACAGTTGGCGCATATACGGCAAGGCCGGAACCACCTTCCGGTTTGCCAACACCGACGAACTCTTCGGCTCTGATGCCTTCGGCACACCTATCTTCGCCAGCGATCTTCGCCCACAGCACGGAACAATCAAGGAAATTGGCGGGCAAATATGTGGCACCACCACCTCGCTGCGCGCATCTCTATACCGTCTCGACCTAAAGGACGAAATTGGCTACGACGGCGCGCTATTCGCCAACACCAATTTCGCCCCTACACGGCGCGATGGGCTGGAACTTGAGGGCGACTGGAAAGTCACCGGACAACTGACACTAAAGGCCGGCTATGCCTACATCGATGCCAAGTTCGTCGAAGGCCCCTACGCCGACAAATCTGTTCCGCTCGTTCCCCGTCATCAGGGTAGCGTTCAGGCGATCCTGAATACCGGCAACACTGGAACGTATTCAGCCGTGGTTCGCCACACCGGAAACCGTCGCTACGGCAGTGATTTCGATAACACCCACGGCACCCT
>CAIYYE010000179.1 GCA_903930395.1 uncultured beta proteobacterium | reverse complement strand
TTTGGAGAGTAATCAGCAAGATGGGTGCCACCTTTAACTTGTTGTTTTATATAAACAACGGAAAAATCCGGATTGTCGGTTTCGTGACAATGGCCGGTTAAAACGATGCCGCCACTATTGTGCGATATCCAACTTCCTTGTCCACCAGGGCGTAATCGCCGGCAGCAGGGTCAATGTCCAGATCACCACCCAGGCCGTCAAGGGCATCAGCAGCGTCAGCTCGGGAAACTGCGCAACGGTGATCACGGCCAGAACGACCGGGATGACACCGGTTTCCCGAACGGCGCTCAGAAAAAGCTTGTCCTTCATGTCGAGATTGGTCGGCAGCATGGAGAGCATGACGGCGACGGGCCGGGCCACCAGGATGAAAGCCAGCGAGACGACAAGCCCGAGGACTGCCGTGCTCCACAGCGTATCCAGGGCGACAAATGGTCCGACCATCATAAAAATGGTCGGCTTGGCGATACTCTCGACCTTGATTTCCATGGTGCGCAGGGTGGTATGAAAGTAGGTCTTGCCATGGTTGTAATTGGCCATCAACCCGGCGATGAAGGCTGCCAGAAAACCATTGCCATGGATAAGCTGGGCGAGCAGAAAAGTCACCAGCGGGACGGCCAGCACAATGGCGAAATCGTAGGATGTTTCACCGACATTGCGGTCATTGTCCCGCGACTTGTAAAGGCCATAACCGTGCATGGCCCCCCAGCCAACCACGCCGGCAATCGAGCCGAAGAGGAACTGCTTGCCCAGCATCAGCATGTTTTCCGCGCTGAACAGGCCGACCGCCAGCGAACCCAGCGAATCGACCGAGGTACCGGCTAGAACCATGGCCGCAACGGCAGCCGTAAAGATGGCCCCGACGGCGTCGTTGAGGGCGCTTTCAGCCACTGCGATATCGTTGAGGCGCTTGTATTCGTCTTTGAAGACAATATTTTTCAAGGTCGGAATCAGTGCCGCCGGATCGGTGGAACCGAGGATGGCGGAAAGCAGCGCTGCCGTTTTTCCATCCAGCCCGCAGAGCATGAGAATCGGGAACATGACGAAGAAAGTGATGAGGTAGCCGACGATGGCAATCATCAGGGTCGGATAGGCGATCTTGACGAAATCAAGCCGGTCCACTTCGTCACCGCCGCCCTTCAGGATGATTGCCGCGAGCGCCGTGCAGACGACCACCGCAATCATGATCTGGGGAGCGATTGGCGCCAGGGCGTCATGCAGGACGATACCGACCAGCAGTTGCAAGGTGAAGTTGGGAAAAATCGTACCTTCGGCCGACTTGCTGCAGGCCCAGCCGAAGACCAGAAACAAGCCGAGGCACCATAACGAATTGGCGATGACCGTCTCCGTTCCGCCCAGATCTGCCAGGTGGCCAAGGATATCCGGGGCGACGTAATTGAGCAGGAACGCCAGGACGAAGAGCACAACAATTTTTCCGTAATTCATGGTGTCGCTTTTTCTGAATGAACAATTTGGCCAGCAGAATAGCTGCCGGCCCCAAATCTGTCGATGAGGGAATTCCTCTGCCTTGCACATCGCCGTCAAAGACGGAATGTTCCGGCTGGCTTAATCTTCGTCAGTCGTATCCCGGCGCGGGACAGTCTCGGGATCAGCGATGATGCCGCGATAGATCTCGATCCGGTCACCTGGCTTGAGCGCGGCATCGAGCTTGACCAGACGGCCGAAGACACCGACCTTCTGGGCCGTCAGATCGATATGCGGAAACTGCTTGAGTATGCCCGAGCGCTCGATGCCGTCGGCCACCGTCGACGCGTCGGGAACTTCGATATTCAGCCAGATTTGCTGGCCAGGTTCGGAATACGCCACACCGATCTGCATTGTTCTTCTCCTCAGGCTGCTGCCAGCCCGGCTTT
>CAIYYE010000178.1 GCA_903930395.1 uncultured beta proteobacterium | reverse complement strand
TTGCCGCGTCAGTTTGACAGTCAGCTTGACGACACCTTCCGCCCGGCCCAGGGTCTGCTCGTAGGAAAGCAGGGCGTTTGACGACAGACGCTTGCCGACGCTGAGAATCTGCTGACCCGTGGTGGCTGATGTATCCACATTGTTGCCGCCCGCCACCCGGCTGCTCGGCTGGCGTCCGCCGGTGTCGCCGATATTGCCCTGACGCAGGCCGAGTTCGTCGAAGCCGAAGGTCTTTTTCACCTGCTGGACGAGGTTTCCGGAATCGTTGCCGAACAGGCCGCCGGCCGCCGAGAAGAGCAGCGTCGCGTCGCCGGCGCCCATCTGTTCCGGGCCGTGGCCGAGGACCAGCCAGGCGAGCTTTTCGGCATCCGGGAGTTCCGGATCGGAAATCAGCTTGATGACCGGTCGCTGCGCTGTGCCGCCGATCTGGACGCCGGGCTCGACGGCCAGACCCTTGCGCACGGCGCGGACATCGAGGCCGGGATTGTCGAGCAGACCGTTGAAGCTGAGGATGCCGCGCTCGATCTCGAGCTTTTGCCCATAGGCTTCGAAGCGGCCGCTGCGGGCACGGATGGTGCCGCTGGCCCGCGGCAGGTCATGGCCGTGGGCGGTGATGCGGATGTCACCGGCCAGCCGGCTGGACAGACCGGCACCATTGAACAGGAAATTGTTGCCGAGCGCCGTCGATAAATCGAGTTCGAGCTTGGGGCGCAGGCTGGCGGCCGGCTTTTCGCTGCCCGGCCGTTTGACGATTACATCGTCGGAGAGCCGGGGGCTGCCGCCGGGGGCGAGTTGCCAGTAGCCGGCATCGACGGCGAGCTTGCCCTGGACGCCGAGCGTACCGTCCTTGAGGCTCAGCCGGCCATCGCCGGAAACCGCCACCCACTGGTCTGGTAACTGGAAGGCGCCGAGGCGTTCGAGGCGGACATCGAGAAAGCCTTCTTCGCCCGTTTTGCCCTGGTCAAGCCGGATTTCACCCGCAATCTCGAGTCGTCCCGGTTGCCGGGTCAGCGCCGCCAGATCGTCGCGCGCCTCCAGACGCAGCGCCCGCGGCAATGGCTGGAGCAGGCTGTCGAAGCCAAGGCGCCTGATGCGCAGCAAGTTGTCGCGCAGATCGACATCGAGCTCGCCGTGCGCCAGGTTGAGTCCCTGTCCGGGCAGGCGCAGGGCCAGTTTCTCGCCCTTGAAGCGGCCGCTGCTCAGCGGGGCGGCGGGCGTCCCGGCCAGTTGCAGTTCACCCTTGAAACGGCCTTCACTCTGCCAGCCGTCGCCGATCAGTTCGGCCAGCCAGCCGAGGTCGGCGATGTCGGTGTTGAGCCGCCCCTGCCAGCGGGCTTGCTGATCGAGCGACCAGGCCCCCCGCATGGCCGCATGCAGTTCGCCATCGACGAGGCCGATGCGGCTGCCACGGGCGCTCAGGCTGGCGTGCAGTTGCTTGGTGTCGGCCGATGCTTGTAGCGTCGATTGCCAGTCCAGCGGATCGCCGGCGAATCTGGCCGGGCCGATATTCCAGCTGTTGGCGGCGAGTTTGATCGGGGCCGGTGCGACGAGCTGAAAATTGCGCGACTGGTCAGGGCTGTTCAGGCGCGCTTCGAGCAACTGGCCCTGCCACTGCGTGAAATCGCCGCTCAGCTCGCCCTCGGCGACGAGGCTCAGCGGGTTCTTGCCGGCGAGGTCGGCACCGGCGGTCAGGCGGTGCGCCTGATTGTTCCCTGCAAGCTGGAGGCGAAGGCGCCGGAGCAAGCCGGGCTGAGCCGGCGTCTCGAGGGTGGCGACGCTCAGATCGAGTTTCAGCGGCGAGTCGGGTGTGCTGCCAGCCTCGGCCTTCAGACTCAGATCGCTCAGGCGGACGAGGCCGGGCCGGCCGATTCTGGCGGCAGTCAGCTGCCCGACAATGGTCGGGTTTTGCGCCGGGCCGGACAGGTCGAAGTGACCGGTGATGCCGCCTTCAAGGCCATAGGCGGCCAGTTGCCGGGCATCCAGCTCTATGGCCAGCCTGTCGCCGGGCTGGCCAAAAGCCCCCCTGGCTGACAGAAGGTTGGCGCCGGAGGCAAGCTGGACGTCGAGGCGCGGGATGCGTGGCCAGGCGATGGCGACGACACCCTCGCCGCTCAGGGGCTGACCGGCGAGCCGGCTGTCCTTGAGCGTGAAGCTGGCATCGACGACAGCCTGCGGATCGAGCCGGCCAGTCGCCTTGAAGTTCGCGTTGATCTGTGCCGCCGGGACTTGGGCAAAGCGACTCGGGTCGAAGCCCTGCAGTTCGCCCTCGGCCGTGAAGCTGCGCGGGCTGGCTAGCTCGAGTCCGGCCCTGGCTTGCAGGCGGGCAGCGCCGGCTGAGAGTTTCAGTTGCGACAGTTCCATACGTCCGTCGGCGTGACTCGCTTCAGCGAGGAGAGCGAAGCTCGCATCCTTGAGATCGACCTGGAGTTGCTGGCGGCTGGCGCCCAGGACAGCGGAAATCCGGCCGTTTAACTGGCTGGGTCGCAGGATGGCGGCAATCCGTGAGGCGTCGAGGCGCTTGGCCGTCAGCGCCAGGCTCAGGGCGCCATCACGCCATTCGCCGCTGCCATCGAGTTCGCCAGTGCCGGACAGGGTGGCGTGCAGGGTGGAGAAACGGGCGTTCGTGCCCTGCCAGGCGACCGTGCCGGCCAGTGTGACCAGCGGCAGGCGCTGGCGGTCGACGGGGCCGGGTTGCAGGTTGGTCAGGCCGAAACTGCCGATGATGTCCTCGCCTTGCGGCTGGAGGTCGGCGCTGATGCTCAGTTGGGCTTGCGGCGCGCCGGGCTGCCAGCTGGCCGGGTCGATGCGCTCGAGCTTGAGGTGGGCGCTGGCGAAGGCAGCGTCGGCGAAAGGCGTGAGGACGACATCGGCGCTGCCGGCAATGCCCTGGCTGGCAAGGGCGGTCAGGGCGATGCGGTCGAGCTGCCCACTGGCGTTGAGCCTCAGGGCGAGCGGCCGCTGTTCGAGTTGGCCGGACACCTCGGCGCTGGCCGTGAGCGCCAGCGGGGCGAGGCCGTCGAGGCTGGCCTGCCCCGTCATGGCGATGCCGCCGGTCAGGGCATGGAAATCTTCAAGGTGGTGCTGGC
>CAIYYE010000177.1 GCA_903930395.1 uncultured beta proteobacterium | reverse complement strand
GGTTAGGACCCGCCATCTCGGCACATGTCCGGTGGTGCCGGGCAAGACGCTCATGCAATACAGCCGGGACGAGTTCAACCGCCATGTGCTGGCCACCCCCTGCGTTTCAGCCAAGGCGCCGGAGCGGGATGAGCAGACGGGCATGGTCCGCATTCGCGTTGCCGACTGGGAAACGCCGCATGCCAAAAAGACCGAGAATGCCGGCCGTCTGTATCGCGGCATGTTCATTGCCCAGAAGCTGGAAAAAGGCATCGAAATCGAGCTGGAAGCCGATCTTCTGCGCGTCTGCGAATAGTGAGCTGGCGCTGCCTGTTCCGGGCGGCGTGAAGCCATCTTCGAGTTTTACCGATGAATACCGCCCTGCTCCTGCTGCCCGATTTCGCCCTGATCCTTCTTGGTACGGCCATCCGGCGCTGGATGCATCTGGGTGATCATTTCTGGAGCGGTGTCGAGAAGCTGGTCTATTTCATTCTTTTTCCAGCCCTGCTCATCAACGCCATCATCAAGACGAAGCTGGACCTGGGGTCGGCCCTGCCGCTGCTCGCCACCGCCTTTGCCGCGATGGCGGCCGGCATGCTGCTCGGTCTCTTGCCTCGCTTGCTGAGTCGGCTGCCGGCGCTGACCTATGCTTCGATGTTCCAGTGCGCCTACCGCTTCAATTCCTACATTGCGCTGGCCGTCGCCGGCATGCTTTTCGGTTCGCCCGGGATCGCGACGATGGGGTTGATCGTTGGCGCCGCCGTGCCTTTCGCCAATCTGGTTTCGGTCTGGATGCTGGCGCGCCACGGCGAAGCCGGCCTGTGGCGCGAAGTGGCGCGTAACCCGCTGATCTGGGGAACGGCTGCGGGTTTCTTGCTCAACCTTGCCGGTTTTGTACCACCGGCGCCGCTGCAGGCCTTTCTGGGCCGGCTGGCTGATGCCTCCATCGCGCTCGGCCTGATCACCGTGGGCGCGGCTTTGCGTCTGGAGAGCGCGCCGGGCGTCCGGGGTTTCTCGCTCTGGCTGGTGGGCGTCAAGCTGCTGGCCTTGCCGCTGGTGGCGCTGGGCGTTGGTTCGCTGCTCGGCCTGTCCGGCCTCAACTATCAGGTGGTTGTGCTATTTGCGGCGCTGCCGACAGCATCTTCCGCCTATATTCTGGCCATGCGCATGGGCGGCGATGGCAGAAGCGTTGCCTGGCTGATTTCGGCGACAACGCTGGGATCGATGCTCACGCTGCCGCTCTGGGCAGCGTGGCTGGCCTGACTATTTCTTGGCGGCCGGACGCTTTGCCTTGGGCTGCGCGGCGGCTTCGGCTGCCGATGCCTGGGCTGCTTCGGCGCTGGCCTGCATCTGCTCGCGCATTTGCTGCATCATCTGCCACGGCCACATGGCGGCATCCGACATAGGGCTGTTTTCCGGATGAATGGCACCCTGGAAGAAGTTTGGCTGTGGCGCCGCCGGCGGCGCTTCGGCGACCGCTTCCGGCGTCATCGACTTGGCGGATTCGGAGGCCATCTTGCCCATGGCTTGTACGGCGCCAACCGTCGTGCGCTGCATTTCCAGGCCCTGAATGGTCATCTGCAGCATCGAGAGATTCATGCGCAGCCAGCCTTCAACGGCCTTCATGTCCTTGATCCGCTTGTCGAGCTCTTCGACATCGAATGTCGGTGCGACCATGCCGGGAAGCGAGAAGCCCATATTGCCCCACATGTTGCGCATGAAATTGAGCGGGTCGTGTACTTGATTGTCTGACATCTCGTGTCTCCTTCACAATGTATCGCACCATCTTAAACCACTTATTAAGGCAAAAATGATAAATTGCTAGGCTATCGAACAAGGGGGGCTTATGTTGAAGCTGTTGGTGGTAGAAGATCACGCACTGGTTCGTGAAGGACTGGTCCGCTTGCTGGGTCAGATCGAGCCGGGGGTGCAGGTGCGCGAGAGCGCGGATTTCGAGTCGGCGCTGAACGTTCTTGATGGCGAAGCCGAGTTCGATCTGGTACTGCTTGATCTGGCTTTGCCGGGCATAGACGGCTTTGCCGGTCTCGACATCCTGCGTCGGCGCTACCCGGCGATGCCGGTCGCCGTGGTTTCGGCCTTCGACGATTTGCCGACCATTACCCGTGTGCTCAATCTCGGGGCTTCCGGTTTCATCCCCAAGGCGTTTTCCGGCGAGGCGCTTCTGGCCGCGGTTCGGGATGTCCTGGCCGGCAACATCTTCCGGCCGGCTGGGCAGCTGGTGTCACAAATGGATGACATGACGCCGATTCCCCCTTCCAAAATGAGTGTGCGGCCGGATGAGATCGGCCTGACCGATCGTCAGGGGCAGGTGCTCGGACTCATGGTCCGCGGCATGTCGAATCGCGATATTGCCGATCAGCTGGGACTCTCCGAGGGAACGGTGAAGATTCACGCAACAGCCGTCTTCAAGGCGCTCGGGGTCAGTAGCCGGACCCAGGCGCTGGTTGCCGTGGCGCGTTACGGCATCGATTTCGAGAGCGTCTTCTGAAGCTGGCTGAGTAGCGCCCGCAGCTTTGCCGGGCGCACCGGGATGGGCAGTGGATGGGCGGCGGAAGGCAAGGCTTCGCCGTCCTCCCCGTGCAGGACTATGAGCGGAATGCCGGGTGTCTGCGCGGCGCTGACGGCGCTGGCGTGTGCGGCGTCCGTGATGAGAACGGCGTTGTCCGGAAGATGTCGGGTGCCGGCATCACCCGCCATGCTGACGCTATAGCCCCAGGCTTTGAGCAAGTCTATGCAGGCGTGCATGGCATCCGAATTACCAATGCAATGAACGTAGTTCGTCAAATCAGCCGGGCTTGCCTGCTGCGGGCTGTCCAGGACGGGTGAGGCGGCGCTGAGCAGCAGCGAAAAAGTGGTTCCCTCGCCCACCCGCGAGCGCAGCACGACCTTGATGTCGAGGGCGCGCGCCAGACGGTCCACGATGGAAAGCCCGAGGCCCAGTCCCTTGTTGTGTTCCCGTGCCGTATTCCCGACCTGATAAAACTCGGCGAAGATGGCTGCCTGATGCTCCCTGGCAATGCCGATGCCGCTGTCGCGCACCTCGATCAGCATGTTTGCGCCGCGTTGCCGGGCGGCCACGAGAACCCTCCCGCCGGGTGAGGTATAGCGCAGGGCATTGGAAACCAGGTTGGCGATCATTCGTTCTAGCAGGAGCGGATCGGTATTGACCCATCTCTCGCTGGGTCGGAAGCGCAAGCCGATATTGCGGTCGGCTGCCGCCCGCCGGAACGAGTTGCTGATGCGTTCGAAAACCGGCTGGAGCGGGAAGGGGCGGCGATCCGGCTTGATCCCGGCGACATCCAGGCGGGAAATGTCGAGCAGCGAGTCGAGGAGTTCGCTGAGCATGGCCGTCGATGCTGCGATCTGCTCGGCCAGTCGCGGCAGTTCGTCAGGTGTCCTGCCATGACGGACCTGACGCTGAAAATCGGCCGAAAAGAGGGAAAGGGCGTGCAGCGGTTGTCGCAAGTCGTGGCTGGCGGCGGCAAGAAAACGGCTCTTGGCCGTGTTGGCGCGTTCAGCCATGTCCTTTTGTCCAGCCAGTTCGAGGGTCGCTTCGCGGACGCGCTCTTCAAGGTGGTCGTGGCTGGCGGCAAGTTCGGCCGTCATCATGGACATGTCGCGCATCTGGCGGCGGACGAGGAGGGCGCCAACGAGGAGCACAATGGTGACCAGCAGGCCGAGGGTGGAGAGTTCGAAGAGCCGGCTATGCCAGGCGGTGAGCAGGGTTCGCTCCGGGATGGCAGTAAGGATGCGCAGGTCGGCAAACCCCGGTACGGTAGAGATCGAGACGAGTAGTCCGGAACGTCTGGCCATGCCACTGTCCAGCTTCAGGTTGCGCAATTTCCCGTCGAACAGTGCACTGCCGGCCTTGGCGCCGAGGATGGACGACTGGCGGCTCAAGTCGCTGGGGCGACAGGAGGCGACGATATCCCCCTGACTGTTGATCAGAACGGCTTCAGAGTCGTCGGCCAGCCGGTTCGGCCAGCAGAACTCCTGCAGGTAGGCAGGTTCGATGGCGGCGAAGACGATGCCCGTGAAGGCATCCTTGTCACCGTTCAGGCGACGGCCCAGGGCATAGGTGTAGCGCCCCGAGTTGCGACCGACATAGGGGCCGAAACTGGCCGCTTCGGCGCCGCCTTCCAGGGCGATGAAATAGGGGCGGTCCTTGACGTTGATCAGCGGCGCCTGGAATTGCGTGGACAGAAAGCGCTGGTTGCCCTGCCGGTCGAAAATGATCAGGTCGCGCAGTTGCGGCATGGCGCGTGAGTGACGCTGGGCAATGTATTCCCAGCCGGAGGTTGCAGACCAGTGTTCCCAGTCGCGACGGTTGTGTGAAAGGTCGTTGGCGGTCTCGCGCAGCAGCACGTCGACGGCCTCGAAACTTCGTGCCGTGTGTTCGGCCATCATGATGCTGAAGTTCTGCAGGCGGCGTTCGCCCGCTTCGATGTCGTTGTGGCGGGTCAGTGTCAGGTCGACGAGAAAGACCAGGAGCACGATCAGCGTGCTGGCCAGGGCGACCGTCAGAGCCAGGGTTTCGGGCTTCTTCGCCGGCATCTTAGTTTAGAGCTGGTAACAGTAGAGCGGACGGGGCGGCGTGCAGGCGACGTCGATGATCCGGTCTGGCGTCATGCCGGGAACCGGAAAGCTGTTGCTGACGAAGAGGCTGCCCGGGCGCATTTCGGCTTTGACCTTCTCCCAGAGGCGGGGCATGGGCGCCGGAGAGAGGAAGGCATAGACGACGTCGTAATCTGCCAGGCCGGTTTGCCAGAGATCCAGCCATTGCCAGTGAATGTTGGGACGGCCGAGGCTGAGGAGGCGGCCAGCCAGCCAGGTCAGCGGGGCATTTTCGACGCCGGTGAACTGGCTATCGGGCAGCGCATCGGCAAGGGGTACGGTGGTGCTGCCGAGGCCGGCGCCAAGGTCGAGGAAACGGCTGGGGCCGCGTTCGGTCAGCAGGTCGGCGAGGGCGCCGACCGTCTGCTTGTTGGACAGGTAGAGCGGCACCTGCCCTGAGAGGGCGCCGCGAAAGACCAGCAGCAAAAGGATGGCGCCGAACAGGAACCAGTTGGGATCGATGGCCAGCGAGTGGGTGAACCAGACGAGCGGCATGAAGCCGGCGTGGATGACCCGCCACCACCAGGGTTGGCGGGAGATCGTGGCGAAAAACAGCGCGACGCCGCCGATCGCCAGGCTGGTTTCCAGCCACGGCAGTGCGGTCGCCTGCCAGCCGTAATACGGCCAGGCGATGGAGAGGACCAGGATGACGGCCGCCCCTTGCAGGGCGAACTGGCGTTTGGGCGTTGAGGACATCCGTCGATTTTATGCCATCAAGGCCGATCTCGCCCCTTCTCTCGTGTGAACGCTCTCCGCTGCCGCCCTGGCGCGTACCGGCCCGAAGCCGCGTACATTTTCCGGCCAGCCGGCGAGGGTGAGGGCTGCCTCTTGGTCGCCCTGCCTTTCGCTGATCAGCTCGAGATCGGCTTCATAGTCGGCAAGCAGGCTGCGATCCAGAGCCTTTTCGGCGCCAAGGCGGAAGGGGTCGAGCCAGGTTCCGCGCAGGCGGCGGGCCTTGGCCAGTAGCTTCAGCACGGGCAGCAGCCAGGGGCCGAAGCGGATTTTCTTCGGCCGTCCATCGCTGCCAGGTTTGGTCATGAGCGGTGGGGCGAGATGGAAGCTGAGGCGCAGCTCACCCTCAAACTGTTCGCCCATCTGGCGTAGAAAATCGCCTTCAGCATACAGCCGGGCGACTTCGTATTCGTCCTTGGGGGCGAGCAGGCGGGCGTATTGAATGGCAACGACCCGGCTCAGGGCCTCGCTGCCGATGGCGCGGATGCCGGCTATCCGGCGCAGGTATTGCGCAGCCAGCTCATTGTTCTGGTAGGCCGTGAGATGGGCGACGCGGCTGGCAATGAGTTCGTCCAGCGTTTGCTCCGGGTCCGGCTGGCTGTTCATCGGGCCGGCCATGCGGGCCACTTTTTCCGGGCTATGGGCGGCCCGCCTGCCCCACAGAAACGCCTGCCGGTTGGCCTCGATGGCGGCGCCGTTGAGGCAGATCGCCTGGTCGAGCCCTGCAGCGGACACCGGCACCAGCCCGAGTTGCCAGGCATGACCAAGGAGCAGCATGTTGCCGTAAAGGGCATCGCCCATCAGGCTGCTGGCGAGATGCTGGGCATCGATGAACTGGACATGGTCGACGCCGAGGGTGTCGGCCAGTTGCTGTTTGAGTCCGGCGAGCGGGAAATGCCAGTCGCGGTTGCGCGTGAAGTCGGCGGTGGGGGTTTCCGTACAGCTGACGACGGCCCGGGTACGGCCTTCGAGCATCTTCGACAAGGCTTCGGTGCCGGCGCTGACGACGAGGTCGCCACCGAGCACGGCATGGGCTTCGCCGGTGGCGATGCGGGCGGCGTGGATGTCCTCCGGCCGGTCGGCGATGCGCAGGTGCGAGAAAACGGCGCCGTATTTTTGCGCCAGCCCGGTCATGTCCAGCGTCGAGATGCCTTTGCCATCGAGGTGGGCGGCCATGCCGATCAGGGCGCCCAGCGTGATGACCCCCATGCCGCCGACGCCCGTGATGAGCAGGTTATAGGGCTGGGCCGTGGCAGGCAGTTGGGGCGACGGCAGGATGGGCCAGTCTTCCGTGTCGACCAGGGTATTCAGCGATTTTCTCGGCTTGCCGCCTTCGATCGTGACGAAGCTCGGGCAGAAGCCCTTGAGGCAGGAGAAGTCCTGGTTGCACGACGACTGGTCGATCTGCCGCTTGGTGCCGAAAGGGGTTTTGACCGGTACGATGGAGAGGCAGTTGGATTGCACCGAACAATCGCCGCAGCCTTCACAGACCGCTTCGTTGATGACGACACGCTGGCTGACGGGGGGTAGCTTGCCGCGTTTGCGCCGCCGCCGGGCTTCGGTGGCGCAGACCTGATCGTAGATCAGCACCGAAACGCCGGGCTCTTCGCGCAGTTCGCGCTGCACGGCGTCGAGATCGTCGCGGTGGCGGACCGGCACGTTGGGTGCAAGGTCGGTGATTTCCGCATATTTTTCCGGTTCGTTGGTGACGATGACCATCCGGCCGACGCCCTCGGCGTCGAGCTGGCGCGTCAGGCGAGCAACACTCAGGATGCCGTCCACCGGCTGGCCACCGGTCATCGCCACGGCATCGTTGTAAAGGATCTTGTAGGTGATGGGCACCTTGGCGGCGATGGCCTGGCGGATGGCGAGGATGCCGGAATGGAAATAGGTGCCGTCGCCAAGATTGGCAAAAATGTGTTTTTCGCGGGTGAAGGGGGCCTGGCCGACCCAGGGCACGCCTTCGCCGCCCATGTGGGTGAAGGTCGAGGTTTGCCGGTCCATCCACGTCACCATGTAGTGGCAGCCGATGCCG
>CAIYYE010000176.1 GCA_903930395.1 uncultured beta proteobacterium | reverse complement strand
GGCGGTGATGACTTCGACCATCGCATCTTCTGCTGGGTGATCGAGCAGGCCAAGCTGCAGCCGCTCTCGCCGGAAGACGGCCGCCTGCTCATGATGCGCTGCCGCGAAGCCAAGGAATTTCTCACCAACAATCCGGAAGCACCGCTCACGGCGCGCCTGTCCACCGGCGAGATGGTCGATGTCAAACTCGACGTCGCGACCTTTGCCGGTATTGCCCAGACGCTGATTTCCAAGACCCTGCAGCCAGTCAAGAAGGCCCTCCGCGATGCCGGCCTGCGCGCCGAAGACATCAAGGGCGTCGTCATGGTCGGTGGCGCCACGCGCATGCCGCAGGTGCAGAAGGCGGTCGGCGACTTCTTCCGCCAGGAACCGCTGACCAATCTCGATCCGGACAAGGTCGTCGCGCTTGGCGCCGCTACCCAGGCCAACCTGCTGGTCGGCAACAAGACGGGCAAGGACGATTGGCTGCTGCTCGACGTCATTCCGCTGTCGCTTGGCCTGGAGACCATGGGCGGTCTGACCGAGAAGGTCATTCCGCGCAATTCCACCATCCCGACGGCGCGCGCCCAGGAATTCACCACCTTCAAGGATGGTCAGACCGCGATGGCGATCCATGTTGTGCAGGGCGAGCGTGAGCTGGTCTCTGACTGCCGTTCGCTGGCCCGCTTTGAATTGCGCGGCATTCCACCGATGGTCGCTGGCGCCGCCCGTATTCGCGTGACTTTCCAGGTTGATGCCGATGGTTTGCTCTCGGTTGCTGCCCGCGAGCAGACGACCGGTGTTGAATCGAGCGTTACCGTCAAGCCGTCCTATGGTCTCTCCGACGACGAAATCGCCGGCATGCTCAAGGATTCCATGGAGCACGCCAAGGATGACGCGATGAACCGCGCCCTCAAGGAAGCCCAGGTCGAGGCGCAGCGCATGATCGAGGCGACCGAAGCGGCGCTCAAGGAAGATCCGCATCTGCTCAACGCGGCGGAAACCGCCAAGATCGTCGCCACCATCGCCAAGCTGCAGGAAACCATGGCCGGCGACAATCGTCGCCTGATCAATATCGCCATGGACGATCTCGGTTTCGAGACCCAGGCATTTGCCCATCGCCGCATGGACCAGAGCATCAAGAAGGTGCTCTCCGGCCGCAATGTGGATGACATCAAAATGGGAGAAGATGCATGACGCAACTGATCGTACTGCCGCACGTCGAGCTTTGTCCCGACGGTGCGCTGATCGAGGCGGAAGAGGGCGTTTCGATCTGCGAAAACCTGCTCAAAAACGCCATCGAACTTGACCACGCCTGTGAAATGTCCTGCGCCTGCACGACCTGCCACGTCATCGTGCGCGAAGGTTTCAACTCGCTCGAAACCGCCGAAGACATCGAGGAAGACCTGCTCGACAAGGCCTGGGGCCTGGAACCGAATTCCCGCCTGGGCTGCCAGGCCATCGTCGGCAAAACCCCGCTCACCGTCGAAATCCCGAAATACAGCATCAACATGGCGACGGAGGGCCACCGCAAATGAAATGGACCGACATCAACGACATCGCCATCGAACTCAGCGATGCCCACCCCGATAAAGACCCGCTTAAGCTTAACTTCGTCGACCTGCGCGACTGGGTCATGGCCTTGCCCGGCTTCAACGACGACCCCAAGCACTGCGGCGAAAAGATACTCGAAGCCATCCAGCAAGCCTGGATCGACGAGGTCGCCTGATTCCGGCCGCCATCTCCTGCGACCAGTGCGCGGCCTGTTGCTGCCAGCTGGAAGTAATGTTGATGGACGGCGACGACGTGCCGCGCCGTTTTTCCACCCAGGACGAGTGGGGCGGCTGGGTGATGCGCCGGCTCGATGACGGCTGGTGCGCCGCGCTCGATCGTGACACCATGCGCTGCACGATTTATGCGCAACGGCCTGACAACTGCCGGGTTTTTGAAATGGGCGACAGCGAATGCCAGCGCGAACGGCAGCTTTTCTATACGCCCCGTCCGAACAGCCTGAGTTAAAACCATGTCCGACAAACAAGCCAACAATCCGCTGCACGGCCTGACCCTGGAAACCATCCTGACGCGTCTGGTCGCCCGCTACGGCTGGGCCGAACTCGGGCAGATCATCGACATCCGCTGCTTCAATCTCGACCCCAGCATCGCCTCCAGCCTGAAATTCCTGCGCCGCACCCCGTGGGCCAGAGCCAAGCTGGAAGAACTCTATATTTCCACCGAATTCGACCTGCCATGACCTACGAAGAACACCTCGATGAAGTAACGACGCTCATCACCGAGAAATACGACATTGACGACAACGCCGCCATAAAAATGGTGATGCGTGCCCAGGCCGACGATTTTTTCAGCGGCCACGACGACGATGAATCGATCTGCACCCTCGATCGCGCCCATCTCGACGCCAAGGCCGTCTTCAAGAAATACAAGTAGCCACCATGCGCTCCACCCGCGCCACCGCCGCCGTCGCTCGCCTCAACCAGCGCAGCGAAGGCCGGCACTATGTATTGGTGATGACCGGTGACAGCCAGTTCGTCCTGCGCGAACGCCTGGCCGGCGGCGACAAGGACATTGCCGCCGCCTTGCCGCTTGATGATTTCGTGAAACTGGTCAATGCCACCGGCCCGCAGGTCGTGCCGCGCGTGACAAAGAATGATGCGGCTTTCGCGAAGCAGCTGGTCAGGAAAAGCTGAATCGGGGCGCATTCCTATTGTGTTTGTCATCAGGCTCAATTCGGCCAGAAGCTGCACGTCACCTGGTCCGGGCAGCAGACATTCAAGCGACTGCTCCGCTCTGAAACCTGCCGCAGGGCCAATTATTCCAACTCGGCCAAAGCATAGCTTGTGTATCGAACCAGAATTTGGCGGCAAATCTGCAGAAAGCGGCCTGTCGATAGCGGATGACATTTGCTGAAATACAACCCTGTATTTCAGTGCCGTAAACTTCCAGGCGGGTAGCCAAATCTACGCTTGAAGGCAATGGAAAAATTGCTGACATGTGCGTAGCCAAGTTGTTCGGCCAGCTTTTTAATTGGCACATCTGTTTGTTGAAGTGCCGCGTGTGCCTCTTGCATTCTTTGTGAGGTGATGAACGTGTACAGCGACTGACCATACTCCGAAGAGAACTCATCGTTGAGTCGCTTGCTTGAGCAACCAAACTGCTGAGCCAGTTCGTCAAGGGTTACCAGGCGCCCGGTTTTTGACTGAAGGTAATCATGCACTTGCCGCGAGCGATCTTTGTGAACGCCTGATTTTTTCGGTCGCATCTCAGGAGGCATTACCTCATCGATCAAGGCTCCAAGATAGTTCAGCATCCGCGCCTGGCAGAATAGGCGGCGAGCCGCGCCAGTCCAGCTTGTTCCGATTGCGCCATGCAGATGCGCTGAAACATGGAGCGGTAATCTCCGTACTGACAATGCAGGGCATGAGCTGAGTCCCAGTGCGTTCAGCAACAGCTCTGCCTGATCTTCGCCAATCAGCTGTGACAGCATGGAGGTGCCGACTGTGAGGCAAGTCATTTCACTATTTTCGGAACCATCCAAAACGGGCACCAGGTTGAGTTGATCAGTCAGTCGGAACAGATCCAATCCCGGGCTGTACAAAACCTCGGTTAATGGGCGTTTCTCGCGATGAAGGATGCGACCACCCCGCAGCACTTGCGCCATAAAAGTCGTCTCAGGAAAGTCCACCGCAACATCTGCTAGCGGAATCAGCTGGCCAGCCGCCGCTGGCGTGAATCGATGGACCCCCCGAAAGACGGACATGTTGAGGCCTAGGTCAACTTTCTGAAATCCTCCTTCACCTAAAATATGGGGGATTGGGTAAGGTAACCACTCCACATCTCCATCCTCGGGAGATAACTCAGTAGGCTCATGGCTGGGATCAATCAGCCAGTCAAAACGGAAAACTCTGTAGGGAGGCTTCATTGTTCAGTCGTTCATAAATCGAGGGATTTCGCGTGAGTTCATCTCCAGCTGGAGAGAAAATAATAAAAACAACAAAAAATTAGGCGAAATTTATTCCTCATGAACATAGCAAGCTCAATTTTTCCTTAGAGTGCCTGGGGGGTAGCCAAATCGCCGCTTGAAAGCGATAGCGAAATTGCTGACATGGGCATAGCCTAGTCGGGCTGCCAACTGCTTGATCGAAACATCCGAATGCTGAAGTGCCTCGTGAGCTTGGAGCAAACGATGATCACTCACGAACGCAAAAATCGACTTGCCAAACTCTTGAGAAAACTCATCGTTGAGCGATTTGGCAGAGCGTCCGTATTGGCTCGCCAATTCATCCAGCGTCGGCAATTTTCCATCGCTGGCGAGCAGTTTTTTGTGTATCTCATGCGCACGCTCTAGCGATTTTTGACGGCGCGCCGGTTCAGGGGAGACGCCAGTCCCGAAATATTCGACAAGAGAAGCCAGGTACTCAAGGATTTTGGCTTGGGCAAACAGGCGCCTCAAATTTCCGGACAGGCCCCCGCCAGCCGCCTGTTTGAGCAGACTGGAGACCCTTTGTGGAATCGCGTGCGCCGCGATCGCTGGTGCTTGCGTAATTGCAAGACTTTCCAGGATCAGAGCCGTTTCCTGCTGACCGATTAGGCGCTCCAGAACAGCACAAGCGACCGAGATGTGGCAACCCTCGCCACTGTATGTTGCGTCAACCGAAAATGCGGAACTGTAGCGCTGGGTATGTCGAAATAGGTCCATGCCTTGTGAAACCGCAAGATTGGCTACTGGGAAGCGTTCCTTTAGCGTTCCTCGCATCCCAGTTAGCACCATTGCCTGAAACGTTGGCTCGTGAAAATCTACATCAACATTCATCAATGGCATGTATTGGCCAACAACTGCCGGACTAAACGACAACGAGGAACGAACGATTGACATCCCCAGGCTCAATTCGATCAATTCGTAACCTCCATGCCCTATTTCGGAGGACATCGGATAAGAAATCCAACCCGGCTGGCCGAATTCATTGAGTTCCGTACCTGATGCGGCGTCGCCTGTTTCGGCAAGCCAAGCATAGGTCACTGATTTAAATGGTTGCTCAATCATGGGTGCGATTGTGTATGAATTTTCACTTTCATTTTCTCCAAATCCATTAACTCATAATAAATAGACCAAAAATCATAAAACTATTCGCCAAGGTGCCTGCCTTGCTTCAGGGAAAATTCCTTATCGGCTCAAAAGGATGCCCGGCACCAACATGTCGGCAAGCGAACATGGCGAAAAATACGCAAATAAACCAATTAAAAAAGTTGCTTGCACTATCTTCTTTGGCAGTAGCGGGTGCGGCGTCTGCCCAGCAAATTCCCGATGCTGGCAGCCTTCTGCGTGAAACAGAGCGTCAGCGGCCCCAGTTGCCAATGCCTGCCCAGCAGGCTGTACCACAGACACCCATAGAGCAAGCCAAAAGTGATATCCAGATCACGATCACGGCCTTTCGATTCATAGGGAATTTGCTGGTCACCGATGCCGAATTGCAGCAGGTGCTCGCCGGCTGGATTGGCAAAACTGCCGATTTCAACGATCTGCAACAAGCGGTAGACGCCGTTGCCGAGGCCTATCGTAGCCGCGGCTGGTTTGCGCGCACTCAGTTGCCAGCGCAGGACATCAGTGAAGGCATCATTACCATCAATATCCTTGAGGGCAAACTTGGCACAGTCCAGATCGATAACCAGGGAAAAGCGCTACGCATATCGCCGAACTTTGTTACGAATAGCATGACCGCCCGGCAAAAACCGGGTGATCCACTGGATATCGACGCACTGGATCGCAGCACCAACATCCTAAACGATACGCCGGGCCTGTTGGTTACTACCGTCCTTGCCCCGGGCCAACGGGATGGCGAAACTGACGCGATTGTCAAAATCCAGGAAAAGCCGTTGTTCTCCGGCGTGGCTACCTTCGATAACACGGGCGCCCGTTCTACTGGAGAAAACAAGTTAGCCGTTAGTACCACTATCGACAGCCCATTCGGGGTTGGTGAACAATTCACGCTGAACGGTAACAAAACACAAGGCAGTGATTACGCCAAATTGGCCTACGCCATGCCAATCGGTAGCGATGGCCTGCGTGCAGGTGTTAGCACCTCTTTCATGAGGTATCGCCTGATTGGTGATCTCAAGTCACTAAATGCCCTCGGTGATGCACAAACTTACGGAGCCAATGTCAGTTACCCCTTGTTGCGTAGCGGCACGCGAAATTTGGTTCTCTCTCTGGCTGTCGACCGTAAAGACTATTACAACGAAGCCAACAAAGTAGCCTCCTCGGAAAAGCAACTCCACACAGGCATTCTCTCCTTGAGCGGGGATATGCTTGATGGGCTGGGTGCTGGAGGCCTGACACTCGCAAGCCTCAGCCTGAGCGGCGGGCATGTCGATCTCTCAGGCAACTCTACCAATCAGGCTGCTGACCGCAGCGGCCCGCAGACCGCCGGCGACTTTCTCAAGCTTGGCTATAGCTTGGCACGCCTGCAGCGAATCATGGATAAGCTGACCTTGTGGGCCTCTTTGAATGGTCAAGTTGCTGACAAGAATCTCGACTCATCCGAAAAAATGTCACTCGGTGGGCCGGGTGGTGTCCGTGCTTATCCGGTGCTGGAAGGAACGGGTGACGACGGGGTGATCACCACCATCGAACTGCGCTACAACCTGCTGCCCGCACTCCAAGTCACCTCCTTTTACGACTACGGTCGCATCCGCCAAAGCCATAGTGCGAATTACGTCGGTGCGCCTACTACCAACAGCGGCAGCCTGAGTGGCTATGGTCTCGGGCTGAACTACACCTTTGCGGGAAAGTTTGCCCTGCGCGCTGTTTGGGCCCGTCGTGACGGCGACAACCCATTCGCCAACCCGATCAATGGCCTGGACGCCGACGGTAGCTTGGATCGTGACCGTTTCTGGCTCACCGGGACGGCCTTTTTCTAAGCCAAAAATGGCTCGCCTGCGCCCAATTCTGGCTTTAGCGCTTGCCACGCTGGTCATTTGTGCTCACCCCGCAGGGGCGAGCATTCATTTAGGCGCACCTGACTCCTCCCTGAGGTCACACGCATCATGAACACCCCACGCCCACTGTTCTTCTCGGATCTGATTGCCCTCGACACCGAACAGCATCGTGCCCTGACCCTGCCCGCAGAGCGCAAGAACTTTGCTTTTGCTGCACCGGCGCATCTCATACCGCTTACTGTGGCCGAGGCTGGTATCGCGATGCATCACTACCCCGTCGTCTTCGTGCAGGAGGGTGAGATCGTGGCCCTTGTTGCGCTGACCGGGCTACCCAATTTGGGCAATGGTTTCGTCGACAGCAAAGGCGAATGGCGCATTGGTGCTTACATTCCGGCCTATGTTCGCGGCTACCCCTTCATTGCCGTCCGCCCAGCTCCGGGCATGGAACCTGTCATCGCCTTCGATCCCAAGGCTCCTGATTTCAAGACAAAAGGCGGGCAGTTGCTGATCAACAACGATGGTCAGCCCAGCGAAAAGCTCAAAGGCGTGCTGGCCTTTCAGGGGGAGTATCTGGCCCTGACCGAACGCACACATGCGATAACCAAGGTCCTCAAGACTGAAGGCGTGCTGGAGGATGGCAACCTCAACGTGCAGGCTCCCGACGGCAGCCAAACCCGCATCGGCGGATTTCTGGTTGTCAATGAAACCCGTCTGCGAGCCCTTTCGGCCGACACGTTGAAAAACCTGATGGATGCCGACGCGCTGGGCTTGGCCTATGCGCAGCTCCTGTCCATGACAAACCTGAACAGGCTTATCCCAGAATCCCGGAGCCATGGCGGCACAAGCGTTCGTGCCGCGACGGCGCGCCGTAGTAACAAGAAAGTTGCGGAGTAAGACCATGAACAAGATCTTCCGAATCGTCTGGAGCGCCATCCGCGGTGCGTTCATCGTTGCCCACGAAAAAGCCAATACCCACGGCAAGCCATCCTCAACCCGCCAAGGTGTTGCCACTGCATTGATGACCAGCTTGCTGGCCGGTTCCGGGCTGGCCATTGCCGCACCACCGCTCAACCAGCTCCCAACCGGTGGCCAGGTTGTTGGCGGTGTCGCAGCTGGCACCATCAGCAGCAGTGGCGCGGCGCTGACGGTCAACCAAAACCAGCAGCGCATGGTCGCCAATTGGGACACCTACAGCATCGGCCAAAACGCCAGTGTGCATTACCAGCAACCGACGGGCGGCGTGGCACTCAACCGTGTGAACGGTGGCCAGCCGTCTGAAATTTTCGGCAAACTCACATCGACCGGCGTTGTGTATCTGCTCAACAGTGCCGGCATTCTCTTTGGCAAAACGGCGCAGGTCGATGTCGGTGCGCTCGTCGCGTCAACCGGCAAGCTCAGCGATACGGACTTTCTCGCGGGCAAACTACGCATCCTCCAGGAAAGTGCCGGTGGCCAGATTCTCAACGAAGGCGAACTGAGAGCAAGCGTCGACGGCTATATCGCTCTGTTGGCGCCCGAAGTCCGCAATCAGGGTGTGATCTTTGCCGAGAAAGGCACGGTTGCACTCGCCGCTGGCAAAGCCTTTGACCTGGAATTCAACGGAACCAAACTCGCCAATGTGCGCGTCGAACCGGGCGAATTTGCCGCCCTCGTTGAAAACAAACAAGTTGTCGAAGCGCCAGGCGGCCTGATCATCCTCTCCGCCCATGCGGTCAACCGCCTACAAGGCGCTGCTATCCGCAATACTGGCACGCTCGACGCCAGCGCAATGCGCATGAAGGGCGGGCGCATCGTGCTCGATTCATCTGACCGCATCGACAACACTGGCGCGCTTCTGGCCAAGGGTGACGCGGCCAACCCCGGTGGTAGCGTCGAAATCACTGCGCCGCAAGTCAGCCTGGGCGGCACGGTCGATGTTAGTGGCAGCACAGGCGGCAATGTGCTGGTCAAAGCCAGCGACAGCCTGCTTATCAGCGGACAAATTCTGGCTCGTGGCACGGTCGAGCGCGGCGGCGACGTGCAATTGAAACTGGCGCAAAACGTCAGCCAGCAAAGCGGCAGTCGCATCGATGTTGCCGGTATCACACAGGGCGGTGCTGTTAGCGCCGAAGCCGCCAACAGCCTCAAGGTCGCAGGCAACATCGACGCCAGCGCCAGCAACGGCGTGGGTGGCACAGTCGACCTCGCTGGTGGCAGTGAAACCACATTGCACAACGCCAGCATTGACGCTAGCGGTAGCACTCAGGGTGGAACCATCCGCGTCAGCGCCAGGCCTGATACCCGCAACACCCTGCTCGACCCGAACAACCCGCTCAACAACCCAATGGCGCCCGGCGAACCGACGCAAGTGGCCATCACCGGCAGTAGCACGCTCAGCAGTCGGGGACGGCGCGGCAAGGGCGGCAACATTGAAGTTACCGGTGACGACCTCCTGCTTGGCACCGGCAGTCTGCTTGACGCCACGGGTGAAACCGGTGGCGGCAATGTCCTCGTCGGCGGCGACTGGCAAGGCAGCAACGGTGTTTATCAGGCTGTTACGGTCAACATGGAAAACGGGGCAAAAATCGATGCTTCGGCGCTGCTGAATGGCAACGGCGGCAAGGTTGTGCTGTGGGCCAACATCGAGACCCCTAATTCCTTGACGACGGCCAACGGCATCATTCTGGCCAAAGGCGCTAGCGAAGGCGGCAACGGCGGCAAGATTGAAACCTCGGCTGCTACGGTCGACATTGGCAGCAGCGCTGAATTCAACACACTGGCGCCCAAGGGCGAAACCGGCTTGTGGTTGATTGACCCATACGATTACACCATCGATGCTACGGCGGCGTTGAATATTGCTGCGGGTTTGCGCACCAGCAATGTGGCGATTACTACGGCCAGTCATGTGGCTTCTTATGGCTCCAACGGCAACAGCGGTAGTACGGGCAATATTGCGGTCAATTCAGCAATTGCAGCGATTGGTCTGAATACTATTGCCGTCGTTAACGGCGGTAGCGGTTATGGCTCAGCACCCACCGTGACTATCAGTGGGGGCGGCGGTACAGGTGCAACGGCGACTGCAATTGTCACGGGCGGTGTGGTGACAGGCTTTACCATCACCAACTCCGGCTCAGGCTATACCAGTGCGCCAACGATCAGCTTTAGTGGCGGTGGCGGCAGTGGTGCAACAGCCACGCCAACGTTGATGGTTACCCCCTATAACACCAACCTGAGCCTGACGGCGGCCGGCAAGATCACGGTGGCAGCACCGATTACGGTCGGGTCGCTGACTCTAAATGGTAGTGGGGTAGGGAACAGTTCCTCCATCGGCGTTGATTTGGCCTCAACCATTACTACGCTGGGGGCGCAGACTTATACCGGAAAGGTCGCGGTTTCTGCTGATGTCATACTGAACAGTTCATCTGGCGGCGTCACGTTTAATGACACTCTGAACAATCTGGCGGGGGCGGAGTTGTTGACCGGCAGTGGTAGTTGGCTGATCCCGGTGGGGGTCACCACTGTCAAAGTTTGGGCCATTGGTGCCGGCGGCGGCGGGGGGGGGACGGGTGGCAGCGATTCCTATTCGGCTGGCGGCGGCGGGGCTGGTGGTGTTGCCTATAAGGCATTTACCTCGACACCGGGGCAAAGCCTGAGCTACTCGGCGGGTAACGCCGGCTCTGGAGGCGTTGGCCCCAACAATGGCACTGCGGGTGGAAATACCTCGGCTACCTATGCAGGGACAACGATTGCCGGTAATGGTGGGGGCGGAGGTTATTTCAATAGTGGAGCAACGGCCAACGGTGGTACTGCCACCGGCGGGGATACGAATGCCACCGGTGGCAGCGCCGTCGGTAAAAGTAACGATACCGGAGGCTCGGGCGGCGGTGGTATTGGTGGGACAGCCGGGGCAGCAGGCAGTTCCAACGGCGGCGATGGTGGTGCAAGTACGAACGTAGCCAATTTATCGAGCGCCGTATCGATGTTGAGCCTGGGCAATTATGCGAGCTATACCTGGGTCAATACCTCGGCACAACAAGTCACCGTTCCCTCGGGGGCTTACACCGGGGTCGGTACGGGGGCGGGTACAGGAGCAGGAACTACAGGCACATACGCTAATCTTTGTGATGGTGGCCCGGCAACCGGGTTCGGCAGTGGTGGTGGTGGCGGTGGTCACTATGGAGGTGATGGTGGTGCTGGTTATTACGGTGGTGGCGGCGGTGGTTCTGGTGGGTACTCATCAAATGCAAACGGTGGTTCTGGCGGTGCCGGGGCTGTGGTGGTTCAATACAGTGTCACGGCGCGTAATCTGACGATCAATGCTGGATCTGGCAATGTAAGCTTCAACGGTAAGGTCGGCGATGTCGCCAATTTGGCCAGCCTGAACGTTAATACCTCTGGCAATATCGCATTCAGCAACACGGCCAGCGTCACGACGTTGACCACCAACGCCGGCACCAGCACTACGTTCCAGAACACCGTTAATACCGCAGGTGCTATCAATCTCACTGGCAATAACATCACGATCAATAACGTGATGAACGCTACGGCCGGCAATATCACGATCAAGACCGACGTGTTGGCTTTCGGTGCCAGTGGTCGTTTGCAATCTACTGGGGCATTATCCGTTGCTCCGAAAACTGATAGCAACACGATCGGCCTGGGCGGTGCACTAGGAACCCTGCAACTTGGAGCAAGCTACTTCACTACTAATTTCGTCGATGCTTTCTCCAGCATCACCATCGGTAGCGGCACCACCAGCGGAAAAATCACTTCAGCTGCGATTACGGCCAATGATCATCTGACCCTGCAAAATACGACAGGAGGGATCGAATTAACCGGTGCAATCAACACGGGTGCGAACAACCTGACCATGAACAGCAGCGGCACCATCACCGATACGGGTAGCGGCTACATCAGCACGGCTGGCCTGGCCTTACTCGGCGGCGGCGCGGTCACGCTGGATAGCACCAGCAATGCTATTACCACACTGGCGGCCAATACTGGCCGGGTGACCTTGCTCGAGAGCAATGGCTTTACGGTCGGCACCATCGGCAGTACGGTCGGCGTGACCTCAACCGGCACGATTGATCTGGCTACGCGTTCCGGCGACCTGGCGATTACCCAGAACATCAGCACCAGCGATACCAGCAGTTCGGCCATCGTGCTCAATGCCGGCAAGGACTACGGCGTCGGCACATCGTCTGGCGGCAATGTCACGCGTAGCGGTAGTCAGACGGTGACGACAGGCAGCGGCGGGCGGGCAACCATTTTCACGGGTAGTGTCAGTGGCAGTACAAACATCACTTCGTTAGTCGGTTCCGGCTCGGGCCGTTTCCGCTACAACAGTGACGAGGCGTCGAGTGGTTACGACACTGTG
>CAIYYE010000175.1 GCA_903930395.1 uncultured beta proteobacterium | reverse complement strand
AGGCGCATCATCTGCGGGTTGATGCTGACCCCGCCATAGGCCGCATAGGTGCTGACGCCGCTGTGTTCGCCGTACTGGCGGAAGCTGGCGTGTACCTGTTCGGCCAGTTCGCGCGTCGGCACAAGGACGAGGGCGCGGACGGAATTGCTGCCGACTTTGATCCCGTCGGTGGCCAGGCTGTGCAGGATGGGCAGCGCGAAGCCGGCGGTCTTGCCGGTGCCGGTCTGGGCGGCGGCCATGAGGTCGCGGCCTTCGAGGACGGCGGGAATGGCTTGCTCCTGAATCGGCGTCGGCGTCTTGTAGCCAAGGGTTTCAAGGGCTTGGAGCAGGGGTTCGGCCAGGCCGAGCGTGGAAAAGGTCATGGATGGGGCAGGTAATTTCATGGGGGCGAGTTTAACCCGCCCGTCGGGTAAACGGCTTTAAACGCCAGCCGCGAGGCCTTTGCGCAGCAGTGTGGCGACGACTTCGTTGAGGCCGCCTTCGCTGGTTTCGGCCAGCTTGCGCAGTTCTTCAGCGAGTTGGGCATCGATTTTGACGGCAAAGGGAATGAGGCCCTTGGCCTGGTCGAGCTTGCGCTGCTCCTTGCGGTCGAGGACGGCGCCCTGACCGAAGCGGTCGGGGGTGCCTGCCTGTTTCATGTCCCTGTCGATCTTGCTGGCGAGGTTTTTGTAGAGATCGGTTCTTTTCATGTCGGGACTCGTGTGCGTGGCAGTGTTGTTGACTGCCACTGGGTCACAGCCGGCCGGCGGCCGGCTGACTTGCTAGCGCCGCGTCAGCAGCAGGCCGCACTCCAGGTGGTGCGTGTAGGGGAACTGGTCGAAAACGGCCGAGGCCGTGATGGCGTGGGTGTCGTGCAGGGCGGTGACGTTGTCGAACAGGGTCTGCTGGTTGCACGAGATGTACAGGATATGGTCGAAACCACGGGCCAGTTCGAGCGTGACGGCATCCAGACCGCTGCGCGGCGGGTCGACAAAGAGCGTGGCATGGCGGAAAGGTTCGAGGTCGATGTCTTTCAGCCGCGTGAATTCCTCGCGGCCAGCCAGGGCATCGCTGAATTCCTCGCTCGACATGCGGACAATGGCGACGTTGTCGACCTGATTGGCCGTGATGTTGTACTGGGCGGCATGGACCGAGGTCTTGCTGACTTCGGTGGCCAGCACCTGATCGAAGAGCGGGGCCAGGGCCATGGTGAAATTGCCGTTGCCGCAGTACAGCTCGACCAGATTGCCGCCCAGGCCGGCGGCCTGCTGGCAGGCCCAGCCGAGCATCTGGCGATTGACGCCGCCATTGGGCTGGGTGAAGCTGCCTTCGACCTGCTTGTAGCGCAGTTGGCGATCGTTCAGTTCGAATTCTTCGAGCACCCAGTCGCGGTCGACCACCAGCTTCTGGCCCCGGCTGCGGCCGATGAGCTGGATACCGAGTTCGGCGGCCAGGTCGCGGGCGGCGGCTTCCCACTCTGCATCGAGGCTGCGGTGATAAATCAGGGTGACCAGCATGTCGCCGCTCAGGGTGGCCAGGAAATCGGCCTGGAACAGGCGGCGGCGCAGGGTTTCGCTCGCTGCCAGGCGGTCGCGCAGGCGGGGCATCAGCATACAAATGGATTCGGCGGCGGGCGGGAAAGTGTCGAGGGTGATCGGTACTTTCGGATCTTCCGGGTCGAACATCGCGTAATCGAGCCGGTCGCCCTCGTGCCAGATGCGGAATTCGGCGCGCAGACGGTAGTGCAGCGGGGTCGAGGCATGGGGGACGGTGTTGCTGACGCCAAGTGGCGCAAAGGTCTGCTCGAAATTGGCCAGCTTGCTGGCGAGTTGCGCGGGATAGAGGGCTGGATCGAAGCTGGGTAGGGGCATGATTTTGCGGAAATTTTGGTGGTGCAAGGCCGAATTTCGGGAGGCGGCCGTCAATGAAGGGCGAAATATACGCCGGTATGCCGGGGAGGGCGAATATTGCGGATTTTGAAACAGTGAAATGTGTTCAAGTCGTGTTGCAACGTTGCCGTGGTGGCTTTTTTGATTTCATGGCGGTATAAAGTCCGGGTCTGCTGATGAGATAACTATCAATTTTAGGATTGTCATGAACGTCGCTCCCCGGTTTGTCAGTTTTTTCGTAGCGCCCATCCTGCTTGTTCTGGCGCTCTTCCTGCCTTTGCCGGCCATGGCCAGCGATCACGGCGGTGGCGGCGCGCCGGAGCCACTGGTGTTTACGGTCAATCTCGGGAAGGAAAACTTCCTGCAGTTCGGGCTGATTCTCGAACCTGCCACCCCGGAAGCGGCCGGCTTGCTCGCCGCCCACAAGCCGCAGATCCAGCACGAGATCATCCTTCTGCTGTCGGGCAAGGATGCCGCCACGCTGCGCACGCTGGCTGGCAAGAAGGAACTGATCGAAGAACTGGTTGAACTGGCCAACCATGCCATTCACGAAGATGAGAAAACCGGCATCAAGGAAGCCTTGTTTACGCGCTTCCTGATCCAGTAACCGGGTTCGAAGCTATTGATGCAGCCGTATTCACCGGCCATTGAGGCCGCGCTGGATGGCGTGGCCGAGCACCTTCGCCATGCGCGCAGCGCCTTGTTTATCACCGGCGCCGGCATTTCGGCCGATTCCGGGCTGCCTACCTATCGTGGCGTCGGCGGACTCTATGACAGCGAGGCGACGGACGAGGGCCTGCGCATCGAGGATGCCTTGTCCGGTGAGGTCTTTGCCCGGCGGCCCGACATTACCTGGAAATACCTGATCCAGATCGAGGAAAACTGTCGCGGCGCCCGGCCGAATGCGGCGCATCGGGCCATCGCGAGCCTCGATGAACGCCTCGACCGGGTCATGGTGTTCACGCAAAACGTCGATGGCCTGCATCGGCAGGCGGGGAGCCGCGAGATTATCGAGATCCATGGCAACCTGCAGGAACTCGAATGTACCGAATGCAGCCATGAGGAAGCCGCCGTTGACCTGAGCGGCCGTGAAGTACCACCCCTGTGCCCGCTTTGCGGCGCCGTTCTGCGGCCAAAAGTGGTGCTTTTCGGTGAATCGCTGCCTGAAGAGGCTCTGGAATGCTTCATCGATGCCTTTCAGGAGGGCTTCGATATCGTTTTTACCATCGGGACATCGAGTATCTTCCCCTATATCACCCAGCCGGTCGTCGTCGCTGCGGGGCGGGGTATTCCGACGGTGGAGATCAATCCGGGGCGAACCATGCTCTCCGAAATCGTTGAATATTATCTGCCGCTAGGGGCGGCCGAAGCGATGACGGCAATCCTCGCGAGGCTAGGCCTGGAGCGGCCTGGCAGCTGAACTGTTGGGCATTTCCAACAGATTTCCGGCTTGAATTGGTGCAGTGCACAAAAAGCTGTTGACAAGCTTTTGGGGATGGCTAGAATGGAGTCATGCTGCAGTGCAACATAAAAGGCTGCGGCAACAAAATTACCCCAACTCCAGGAGAATCACCATGTTTGCCAAGCCCGAAGATTTCGCCAAGTCCGGTATCAATTCCGCCCTGTTCTTTGCCAACACGACTTTTGATGGCATCGAGCGTCTTGCTCTCTTGAATCTGGCTGCTGCCCGCTCCGTTTTCGAAGGCGCCATGGCCAACGTCAACGCCCTGCTCGGCGCCAAGGACATCCAGGCTTTTGTCAGCCTGCAGAAGGAACTGGCTTCCCCGTCCATCGACAAGGGCATGGAATACTCGCGTAACGTCATCGCCATCGCTTCCGAAACCAAGGACAAGCTGGCCAAGGAAGTTGAAACCAAGGTTGCAGAAAACACCGCCAAGGTTTCCGGTATGGTTGAGAAGGCCCTCGAATCCGCTCCGGCTGGTTCCGAAGTCGCTGTTGCTGCTGTCAAGACCGCCATCAAGACCGCCAACGAAGCCTACGAAGGCCTGAACAAGGCTGCCAAGCAGGCTGCTGAAGTTGCTGAAGCCAGCGTTGCCGCTGCTACCACCGCCACGATGAAGGCTGCCAACGTCGTCGCCGCACCGAAGGCTGCCAAGAAGGCTGCCTAAGTCAGTGCTCTGCACCCGGAGGTGACTCCGGTGCAAAACAAAAAAGCCCTTGAGTAATCAAGGGCTTTTTTACGTTTATTAAAGCGTTTTGTTAAAGTCCGTGGTTGGCCTTGAAGGCTTCGTATTGTTCGCGGGTGACCCGCTTTTTAAGCATGGCATCGCGGAGCACTTCCAGGGCTTGCAGCTTTTTGCCATAGACCATGAACAACTCCGCTTCTTCCAGGGGGT
>CAIYYE010000174.1 GCA_903930395.1 uncultured beta proteobacterium | reverse complement strand
GACGAAGTCGAAAGTGGTCACGGTGTAGTCGGTGAGCGTACCCGAGAAGGCTACCGTGTCCGAGGTGCCGGCGACGCCGCCGTCACCGGTGCGCGTTCCGGCCACACCGTTGAGCAGGCCAACGGTGCTGCCGCCCAGTTCCAGATTCTTGTACATGTCGGACTGCAGCAGATTCGTGAAGTGCTTGTCGAAGCCGACGACATCGAGCAGGCCGTTGGTGCCAATGACACGCTCGGCAGCCGTGCTGGCCAGACCGAAAGCGCGATGGCTGGCGCCGTCGAAGTCATTGGTATAGGTGCCGCTGTAGGTGCCGATCAGGCTGTCGAGGCGGATGCCGTCACCGATGATGACGTCGTTGCCCAGGCCGCCGCTCAGCATGTCGTTGCCGCTGCCGCCGATCAGCCAGTTGTCGTCGGTCCAGGTGTCGAGCAGACCGACCGGGGCCGCCGCGATGGTGGCATCTGCCGTGAGGGTGTCGTTGTTGCGCGAACCGATGGCGCCTTCGATGCCGACCCAGGCGAAGGGGGCGGCCACATCAATGGCGCCGGCCGGGTTCTGCTGGGTCGAGAAGGTGACGGTGGCGCCGCTTGGAGCCGCGGCGTAATCGCTCAGGTCGACCAGGTCGAAGCCGTGACCCATGGCATCGTTGCCGAGGTCATCCGTGGCCGATCCGCCCATGACTTCGTCAGGGCCGACGCCCATGGCGGATGAAGGATTGCCCGGACGCAGGATGTCGTCACCGTTCAGACCGGCCACGATGTCCTGGTCATTGCCGCCGACGATCATGTCGTCGCCGCCATCGCCCCACAGCAAGTCGCCACCGGAGCCGCCATCGAGGTAGTCGTTACCGTCGCCGCCGTGGGTGAAGGCATCGGTCTCGCCTTCACCGAAAATCACGTCGTCACCGGCACCGCCGGACAGCTTGTCGATACCAATGCCGCCGTGGATGATGTCGTTGCCTTCACCGCCGATGACCTGGTCGAGACCGGCTGCAGCCGTACCGCTCGATTCGCCCCAGAGGACGTCATCACCAGCGCCGCCATCGATGAGGTCGCCGCTGTCACCACCGTAGATGGTGTCGTCGCCGTCACCACCGTACAGACGGTCAATGCCGCCACCGCCGTAGATGGTGTCGTTGCCCGCTTCACCATAGGCCGTATCGTCACCCGCCCACATGTAGATGAGGTCCTTGTTGTCGGTGGCGACCAGGACTTCATTGCTATCGGCACCGGTGGTCGGCATGCCGTCCAGTGCCACGCCGTCACCAACATTAGGCAAGGTCAGGTTTTCAGCGCGGATGTCGCGCAGATACTGGACGCCGCCGATGGTAATCAGCGTGCCATTACTGGCGGTGCTGGTGCCACGGGTCGTATACACGCCGATAGCTGCGTCGCCATTGGTTGCACGGTCCTCGAGAACTTGACCGTATTTGTGATCGACCTTGTAGTTGCCTGTATCGTTGTTCAGATCAACGTCGACCTTGGCGGCAAGCTCGATGTACTGATCGGCGTAGGCAAAGATGCTGCCGTTGAGGTGCTCGACGCCGGTGTTGCGCTCGACGATGTCCTTGAGCTGGGCGTTGGCAATTTCGTCGCCCATGTTGAGGTTGTTCAGGCGATAGAGGTAGTAGAAGCGATCGCCGTCCATCAGCCGGGAAATCTGATCGACGAACACGGCATTGAAGGTTTCGCCCAACAGGCCGCCCATGACATGGACTTCAGCCAGGCCGCCGATCCAGGTGTCGATCTTGTTGTAGCCGAGATCCGTTCCGCTCAGGAAGTTGATGGCGTACTCGGCCGTCATGCCCATGGCTTCCGGGTCGCCTTCGAAAATTGCGCCGCTTTCCAGACCGAGAATCGCTTCTGCCTTGGCAACATCGCCATCCAGCGAGTAGGCAGCGATGAAATTCGCCAGGGATTCCGGGTGCACCATGTTGGCACCGAAGTCAGACCAGCTGATGTAACGGGTCAGGCCAATCGCTTCACGGAAGTCATTGAGGGTCGGCAGGCCGATGTCGCGGCCACGGGCGATGTTGATCGCCGCGAGGTCGAGCGGCTGGCCCAGCAGGCCGGTATTCATGGCCGGGGTGAGCAATTCGTCGATCTCGTTCATCTGCTGATGGGTCAGGCCCAGGGCAATCGAGGCTGCACCCTTTTCGGCAAACAGGGCCGGGTTGAGGAAGGCCTGCTCGAGCGCCACGCTCATGACCTTGCCCGTGATGCTGCCATTCGGGTCGAGCATGTCGATGGTTTCACGCATCGTCGAGTGACCGAAGCGGAAGGCGGCCTGCGAGTATTCCAGCGACACCGTTGAGTTTTCACCAGAGTTGTAGCCGACAAATTCGGCGATGTCCGGGGTGATCGTGCGGGCGTACTGGTCGACCGCCGCATGCTGGTATTCCATTTCGACGGTCAGTTTGGCAGCGTCGAAGAGCTTGCCGTCGTCCCAGGCGATGTCGCCGCCATCGGCCAGCAGGTAATTTCCGTCAGCATCCATAAAGTCAGTGGCCACCTGCCAGTCATGGGCAATGGTGTGGGTGGTATCGCCCAGCGCCACGGCGCGCATATCCTGGGCCAGGATGGCTTCCTGGATGTTGCGGACCTGGAAGTTGTGCTCTTCGTGGAAGACGTGGTGGATGGTGGTCAGGGCGATGTTTTCATTGGCCCGGCCGTCACCGGCGATGTAGTGGTCGCTGACCGAGTCGAACAGCACCTGCTTGGCCAGAGCTTGCGTTTCGGGACTGATCGGTGTCGATCCCGAAGTCGTCATCGGCTCGAAGGTGGCGAAGTTGATGATGGTGCTGAGCGAGTTCGGGCCGCCCAGGGCGAAGTTGCCGTCGACATCCTCAACGATGCCCAGGTCATGCAGTGCCGCAACCGTTTCTGGTGACAGATGCGCCAGATCAAAGTGCGGATTCATGTCAAGCAGCAGGGCTTGTCCGCTCGTACCCGCTTCGGCGCCGACAGCCACATCGCCGTTGGCGTCACGATTGCGCAGATTGAGCACGTCGTCCCAGGTCAGCGGGTCGCGGCCGGTGGCGATGAGGTGGGCATTCAATTCGCCCAGGGTGGGCAGCGTTGCGGTGGTCGTTTCATCCCAGGCATTGGTCCATGCCACCGACGTGGCGCCGTCGAACAGGTGGGCGCCGGCATGGTAGCTGGCGCCACCGTCGGTGGACACCCATTCGCGCAGCAGACTGGTCATCTGCCCGTGCGAACCATAGGTCTGGCTCTGGTCGATATAGGGCGAGGTATGGTTGACCCACTGAACATCGCCATTGGCATCGAGGATGGGGTCGCCGTTGGCATCAAGCTGGACATCTGCCCGCGATACTGTGATCTTGGTATTCCCCATGTCGCCCGGACCATTGGTGCCCGGCGCACGGTACAGCGGATCGTCGGTCGCCAGCGGAATGGTGATCTTGGTACCCGAGGCACCCTTGCCGACGAAGTCCAGACCGTGGTCGAAGAACTGGCCGAAATAGGCCAGGAAGCTGTTGCCCGGGGCAACGCCCGGGTTGATGGCGCCGTAGAAAACTTCGCCATTGCTCGGGTCCTGCGGGTCGTGCTGACCGCCGGACAGGATGCCGTATTCGGCCATGACCGTGGCGCCTTCGATGAGGCCGGCACCAGTGGGCGACACCGAGTCGATCAGGGCGTTGTAGGCAGTGTCGGTACCTGCAGCATAGCGTGCGGCATTCCAGTGCACCACTTGCCCGTTTGCATCGGTTAGCGGCTTGGAGCCACCGGTCGTGACCAGCTGGCTGATCATGCGCGGGGTGTAGTCGACTACGCTGAGGTCCAGACCCGTTGCGTCTTTGGTGTAATCAGTATTGCCTGTAATGCTCGTGCCGAAAGTCTTGTTGGCATAGAAGGCATCAGCATCGCCAGCCGCAAGAGGTTTGAGGTAAGCACTGAAATCGGGGGCCACCGTTTGCAGG
>CAIYYE010000173.1 GCA_903930395.1 uncultured beta proteobacterium | reverse complement strand
TTGCGCGGCCTGCGGCAATACAGCAGTTGTCTTCTTCGACAGCGATTTATCTGCGCTACAAACCAATGAACACCTGGGTGTTGATTTTCACCCAGAACTGAGCCGGTTTTTTCACCGAGAAGTGAGCCACCTCTGATTATGGATTTCGGTTCATGTTTGGGTCAAGGGCGGATTTGTCTCCTTCTTTTTCCGGGCTGCAGCTGCTGAGCTTGCCTTGAAGCGGAAGCTGTCGTTTCCGGTTTCCAGGATGTGGCAGCGGTGGGTGAGGCGGTCGAGCAAGGCGGTGGTCATTTTTGCGTCGCCAAAGACAGTCGCCCATTCGCTGAAGCTGAGGTTGGTGGTGATCACGACGCTGGTGCGCTCGTAAAGTTTGCTGAGCAAATGGAATAGCAGTGCCCCGCCTGATGCGCTGAAGGGCAAGTAGCCCAGCTCGTCCAGGATCACGAGATCGAGCTTGGTCATGCCTTCCGCGATCTGCCCGGCCTTGCCTTTGGCCTTTTCCTGTTCCAGGGCGTTGACCAGTTCGATGGTCGAGAAGAAGCGGACCTTTCGGCGGTGATGCTCGATGGCCTGGATACCGAGTGCCGTCGCGACATGGGTTTTTCCGGTGCCCGGGCCACCAATCAGGACAACGTTCTGAGCACCATCCATGAACTCGCAGCGATGCAGGGTTCGGACGGTGGCTTCGTTGATCTCGCTGGTGGCGAAGTCGAAGCCCGAGAGGTCCTTGTAGGTCGAGAAGCGTGCGGACTTCATGTGATAGGCGATCGACCGGACTTCGCGTTCAGCCAGTTCCGCCTTCAGAAGTTGTGATAGCATCGGGATTGCGGCTTCAAAGGCCGGTGCCCCTTGCTCGATCAGATCGGTCACAGCTTGGGCCATGCCATACATCTTCAAGCTGCGCAGCATGATGACGATGGCGCCGGCGGCGGGGTCATGACGCATGGCGGCCTCCTGCGATCTGGGAACGCAGACCGTCATAGCGTTCGACATTGGCCTTGGGTTCGCGATGCAGGGCCAGTGCTTGCGGTGTGTCCATCGGTGGGCCGCCAACCACCTTGCCATCGATCAGGCGGTGCAACAGGTTCAGCACATGGGTCTTGGTGGGCACGCCCTCGGTCAGAGCCAACTCTACGGCAGTGAGAACGGCTTGTTCGTCGTGATGGAGCACGAGGGCGAGGATATCAACCATCTCGCGGTCGCCGCCGGGCTTGCGCAGCATGTGATTCTGCAACTGTCTGAATGCTTGAGGTAACTCGAGGAAGGGCGCACCGTTGCGAAGGGCTCCGGGCTTGCGTTGAACGACTGCCAGATAATGCCGCCAGTCGTAGATCGTCTTCGGTGGAAGATGATGGCTGCGTTGGATCACGCGAGTATGTTCGCACAGGACATTGCCTTCGGCCGCCACAACCAGCCGGTCCGGATATATCCGCAGGCTGACAGGCCGGTTGGCAAACGACGCAGGTACACTGTAGCGATTGCGCTCAAAACTGATCAGACAGGTGGGCGAGACGCGCTTGCTTAGCTCGACAAAGCCGTCAAAGGCGACGGGCAGCGGCATCAGGGCGGTCCGCTCCTCGGTCCAGACATCAGCGATCGTGCCGGGCTGCTTGCCATGCGGGGTCTGCTGCCACAACTCGAGGCATCGCGCTTCCAGCCAGGCATTCAGCGCGGCAAGGTCTGGAAAGTCCGGCATTCGTTGCAACATCTGGTGACGGGCATCCCGGACGTTCTTCTCGACTTGCCCTTTCTCCCAGCCCGCTGCCGGATTGCAGAACTCCGGCTCATAGACATAGTGGTTTGTCATGGCGAGAAAGCGCATGTTGATCTGCCGCTCCTTGCCTCGGCCGACACGATCCACCGCCGTCTTCATGTTATCGTAGATGCCCCGCCCCGGCACACCGCCGAAGACCCTGAATGCGTGCCAGTGCGCGTCAAACAGCATCTCATGGGTCTGCAAGGGGTAGGCACGAAGCAAAAAGGCACGGCTGTGCGAAAGCTTGATATGAGCCATCTGCAACTTCGTGCGTTCGCCGCCCAGAACGGCAAAGTCTTCGCTCCAATCGAACTGGAAAGCATCGCCCGGGTCAAAATGCAACGGCACAAAGGTCCCGCGCCCCATCGTCTGCTGCTCACGCTGCCGATCGGTGCGCCATCGACGTGCAAACGCCGCGACCCGGGCATAGGAGCCGGTGAAGCCAAGCGCCACGAGATCACCGTGCAGCTGCTTCACAGTCCGCCGCTCCTTGCGCGACTTCCCGGCTTCGGTCTTCAGCCAACCCGACAACTTCTCGGCAAACGGATCAAGCTTGCTTTGACGTTCCGGCGTCGCAAACTTTGGCTCGATGGTGTTCGCGGCCAGATGCTTGGTCACCGTATTCCGCGAAACGCCCGTAAGCCGCGCGATCTCGCGGATAGACAGCTTCTGCCGTAAATGCATCCGTCGGATGATGTTCAATAGTCCCATGTGGATCACTCCGTTGCCCCCGCCGCTCACCGCTTTGGGGAAAGGTTCACATGGCTCAGTTCTCAGTGAAAATTATGCGCCTAACCGGCTCAGTTCTGAGTGAAAATCAACAGCTCGGCCT
>CAIYYE010000172.1 GCA_903930395.1 uncultured beta proteobacterium | reverse complement strand
GCGCGCACCAGGCATCTACGCCGCCGACCGCCTGCCGGTTGAGCGTCTGAACAAGGCGATGCCGGCCTTGTGTGAGCCCGACGATGTCTACACCAACCACATCCACGCCGACGATCTGGCCGCTGCCTGTGTCGCCGGGCTGCATCGCGGCGGTGCCAACCGCGTCTACAATGTCGTCGATGATTCCGACCTGAAGATGGCCGAGTATTTCGACCGGGTTGCCGATGCCTGGGAGCTACCGCGCGCGCCGCGCATTTCGCGGGCGGCGGCGGAGAAAACCTTGTCACCAGTACAGATGTCCTTCATGCGCGAATCCCGGCGTATCGGCAACCAGCGCCTGAAAAATGAATTGAAACTGCGTTTCGCCTACCCGACAGTCGATGTCGGGATAGCCGATGCGCTTGCTAGGAGAAACGCATGCTAGTCGTCAAGACGCTGCATATCTGGATGGTGGTCTCGTGGTTTGCCGGCCTGTTCTACCTGCCGCGCATCTTTGTGAACCTGGCCATGGTGCCGGCCGACAGCGTCGCCGAGCGCGACCGCCTGTTGCTGATGGCCGGCAAACTCTACAAGTTCATGACGCCGCTTGGGGGGTTGGCGGTACTGACCGGATTGTGGCTGTGGTTCGGCTATGGATTTTCCGGTGGCTGGCTCCATGCCAAGACGACGCTGGTGGCCGGGTTGGCCATCTATCACTGGCATTGTGGCCGTGTCCTCAAACAGTTTCAGGCCGGCGGCAACAAGAAAACCCATATCTGGTTCCGTTTTTATAACGAACTGCCGGTCATCGTTCTCCTGGTCGTCCTCTTCCTCGTCGTCCTCAAGCCTTTCTGACATGAATACCTATTTCGCAATTTGCCCGCGCGGGCTGGAAGAGCATCTGCTGGAAGAACTTCGTGGCGTTGGCGGCGAAGAGCTGCGGACGACGCATGGCGGCGTTTTCTTTCGCGGCGACTGGTCGGTCTGCTACCGCGCCAACCTCGAGTCGCGACTGGCCACCCGCATCCTCTGGCATATCGTCAAGGGCCCGTACGCCAAGGAAGAAGACATCTACCGTCTGGCCGTCCGCCAGTTGTGGCCGAATCATTTCGACGTGACGCGGACCATGCGCGTGGTGACGACGGCGATCAAGTGCCCGCTCAAGTCCCTCGATTTCGTCACGCTGCGCGTCAAGGATGCCATCTGCGACCGCTTCCGCGAGGACCGCGGTGACCGCCCGAATATCGAAACGCGCCATCCTGATGTCAGCATTCATGTCTTCCTCTCTGAAAACGAATGCACGCTGTATCTCGACACCTCAGGCCAGCCGCTCTGGCAGCGCGGTTTCCGCAAGGCCAGCGTGGATGCGCCACTCAAGGAAAACCTGGCGGCCGGCATCCTCAAAATCACCGGCTGGCAGCCCGGCATGCCGCTTGTCGACCCGATGTGCGGTAGTGGCACCTTCCTGCTCGAAGCTGTGCAGATGGCGCTTGACCGGGCGCCCGGCCTGGATCGCGGGTTTTCCTTCGAGATGCTGCGCAATTTCGAGGCGCTCAACTGGGCAACGATCCGTCAGGCTGCCGAGGCTCGCGTCAAGCCGGCCGAGCCGCTGGATATTCGTGGCTACGACATCGACGACAAGGCCGTGCGCGCCACCCGGCGCAATCTGCAGGAGGCCGGTTTCGGCAATGTCGTCACGGTGGACCGGGAAGACCTGCTGGAAACCCAGCCGCTGACTGATCACGGTGTTCTCGTCACCAATCCGCCCTATGGTGAACGGATCGGCGAACAGGACGAACTGGCGGCTTTCTATCCCGAACTCGGTTCGGCGCTGAAAAAGCACTGGGCCGGCTGGAACTGCTTCTTCTTCACAGCCGACCTGCGTTTGCCTAAACTGGTCGGACTCAAGCCCAGTCGCAAGACGCCACTCTTCAACGGTCCGCTTGAGTGCCGCCTGTTCGAGATACGCATGGTCGCCGGGAGCAATCGCAAGCCGTGATTGCTGCAATGCAAAAAGCATGAGATTTTGATCCTGGTCAGCTTGTGGCGCTGAGCACCATGCGAGGATCAAGGTTTTGCCAAAATATAAGTTCAGGAGATAGCAGATGTCAGTTCAGGCCTTGTACCAGCAAAAACGCATGTCCGCCGCCGATGCCATCCGTGTCGTCAAGAATGGCGACACCATCGTCGTCCCGACTGCCGTCGGTGAACCGCCCAGTCTGCTGACGGCCTTGTCCGATGCGCGTCGCGAATTTCGCGATGTGCAGGTTTCGCAGATTCTGGCTGTCCGCAAATACGGCTACCTGGATCCGGAAACTGTCGAGAATGTTCGCCACACGGCCTATTTCTACAGCGGCGCCACCCGTCCGGGCGCCAAGGAGGGCTGGGTCGATTTCATCCCCGCCTATTTCTCTGAAATGCCCGCCCAGATCGACCGTGGCCTGATGCCGGCCGATGTGGTGGTCAGCATGGCTTCACCCATGGACGAACATGGTTTCTTCTCGCTGGCCCTGGCCGCCGACTACACGATGGCGGCGATCCGCCGGGCCCGTGTCGTGGTCCTTGAAGTCAACCCGAATGTGCCGTTTGCCAATGGCGACTGCCATATCCACATCTCCCAGGTCACGGCGCTCTGCGAGAGCGACGAGCCCATCCTCGAAGTCGGCCTGCCGAAAATCGGTCCGGTCCAGGAAGCCATCGGCAAGTACGTCGCCGACATGATTCCGGATGGTGCGACGCTGCAGATCGGTTACGGCGGCATCCCCGACGCCGTGGTCATGCAACTGACCGACAAGCGCGACCTCGGCATTCATACCGAAATGGTCGGCGACGGCATCATGTCGCTGGTCGAGGCCGGTGTCGTGACCAATCGCAAGAAAAACTATCATCCGGGCAAAATGTTGGCGACTTTCGCCCTGGGCTCGAAGAAGCTCTACCAGTTCATGCACCGCAATCCGGCGCTCGAAATGCACCCGGTCGATTTCACCAACGACCCCTATCTGGCCGGCCAGAACGACAACCTGCACGCCATCAACGCAACGATGCAGATCGATTTTCTCGGCCAGTGCGGCTCGGAAAGCCTGGGCCCGATTCCCTACTCCGGCACCGGCGGCCAGTCCGATTTTGTCCGTGCAGCCAACCGCTCGAACGGCGGCAAGGCCTTCATCGTCCTGCCGTCGACGGCCAAGGACGACACCATTTCGCGCATCGTCCCGACCCTGTCGCCGGGCACCCACGTGTCGACGAGCAAGAACGACATCAACTACGTCGTCACCGAGTTCGGTGTCGCCCAGTTGCGCGGCAAGACGGCCAAGCAGCGCACCGAAGCCCTGATCGGTATCGCCCATCCGAATTTCCGCGGTGAGCTGCGTGATGCGGCAAAGCGTCTGAAACTGCTCTAAGCGCCCGGGGCGACGGAGTTTCCGTCGCCTTCCGCTTACAACTTGTAGCAAATTTAATCGCACTTCCCGCCTAAAATTGTCTATCGTTTAATTGTGGTCAAGGAAGGCTGGAGTTCACCATGAAATCGGCAAAAATCCTGATGGTCGTGCTGGCGGTGGTGATGGCCGGGATGGCGTCGAGTGCCTCGGCGCACGGTCCGCGTGGGCGTGTCGGTGTGTACATTGGCGGTCCGGTGTGGAGCCCCATGTGGTACCCGCCGCCTTCTTATTATTACCCGCCGCGGGTGGTCGTTTTGCCGCCCGTGCAGCCACCTGTCTATATCGAGCAGCAGCAGGAAGCTGCACCCGCGGGCCAGTCGTACTGGTATTTCTGCTCCAGCGCCAAGGGTTATTACCCTTATGTCAAGGAGTGTCCGGAAGGCTGGCAGGAAGTTCTGCCGCAACCTGAGAGATGAAAATGGCCGAGAGAAAATTTGTTGCCGGACGTGCCGCCGTCGTTGTTGGCACTGTCTTCCTGGGGGCTTGTACCGTGTTGCCGACCGGGCCTAGTGTCATGGTCCTGCCCGGAACGGGTCAGAGCATCGAAAGTTTTCGTGAAGATGACATGTACTGTCGGCAGTACGCGCACGTCCAGATTGGCGGCAAGACGGCACAGGATGCCGCCAAGGAGTCCGCTGTGACCGGTGCCGTTGTCGGTACGGCGATCGGCGCCGTGGCCGGCGCTGCGCTGGGTGGCAATCGCGGCGCTGCGGCAGGGGCTGGCGTTGGTTTGCTGGTGGGTAGTGCCAGCGGGGCAGATTCAGCGCGTGCTTCGGGGATGGGTACGCAGCGTCACTACGACAATGCCTTTATCCAGTGCATGTACACCAAGGGACATCGCGTTCCGGTGTCGGGCAACATGTCCGTTCCCCGGGCGACTGCGCGCACCCCGGATGCCAATATTCCTCCGCCGCCTCCGGGCTCGCCGCCGCCACCGCCGCCCGGCGTCAGGTAGAAATGGCTTGATGAAAAATGCCCGGCTTGCCGGGCATTTTTCATGGTGCGTGATGTTTTCGTATCGTCGTCAAGCAACGCCGGCACTGTGCGCCTGGACATCGGCCCAGTAGCTGGAGCGGACCATCGGCGCGCAGGCGGCGCCGGTAAATCCCATCTTTTTGGCTTCTTCCTCGAACATCTTGAAGGTGTCGGGATGGACGTAGCGGGTGACCGGCAGGTGGTGGCCGGAGGGCGCCAGGTACTGGCCGATGGTGAGCATCTCGACGCCG
>CAIYYE010000171.1 GCA_903930395.1 uncultured beta proteobacterium | reverse complement strand
CCGAAGATATACGGGGCCATCTTGGGGGACCAGAAACGGGTTTGGTGACCGAAGTGGACACCAGCCTCCAGCATTTCACGCATGGTAACGGACATAGTAAAACTCCTTAAGGGTTGAACCTCCACCCGCCTGAAACGCCCGCCAGCATTGAATTCTGGCAGACACCCTTAATCGGCGGATGTGTGGATTTTGGTGGGCTGCACCGTGCAGACCACCGTTTTTTCAGCCATAACGGCTGAGAAAAACCTGCGGATTATAGCAGCAGAACAGGCGTTCCGGAAGCTCAATAACCGTTCTGTTTGAGCGCCAGCAACTGCAGCATGCGCTCCAGATAAGGTTGCCAGTCGGGCATCTGCAGGCCGAAGTCGGCTTCGAGACGGCTGCAGTCGAGACGCGAGTTGGCCGGGCGCCGGGCCGGCGTCGGATATTCCGCTGTCGTGATGGCCTTGATGGCCTCCGCTTTCAGGCGCAGATCAAATCCCGGCACCTGCCCGGCGAGCGTGACGATGGTCCGGGCAAACTCGCACCAGCTGACCGGCCGAGCCGCAGCGAGGTGATACAGGCGGTTCTCGCCATTTTCCAGCGCCTGCCCCCGCCGCGTCATGGCCAGCGCGATGCCGCTCACCGTCGCGATGAGCGCTGCCGGCGTCGGTGAACCAAGCTGGTCGGCGACGACATTGAGGCTGTCCTTGTCCCGCGCCAGGCGCAGGATGGTCTTGACGAAATTGCCGCCGCGCGCGCCAAAGACCCAGCTCGTGCGAAAGATCAGAGACTTGCCACCGACGGCCCGAATGGCCTCCTCGCCGGCCAGCTTGCTGCGCCCGTACACGCTCTGGGGGGCTGTCGCATCGGTCTCGACATAGGGCGAAGCCTTGCTGCCGTCATAGACATAATCGGTCGAATAATGGATCAGCAACGCGCCCAGCGCCGCCGCCTCGGTGGCCAGAATACCCGGCGCCTCGGCATTGATGCGATGCGCCAGCTCGGGCTCCGACTCCGCTTTGTCGACGGCAGTGTAGGCCGTCGCATTGACGATAACCGACGGCCGCAGCGCACGCACGACGGAACGAATCTGGTCCGGATCGGCCAAATCACATTGAGTCCGGGCACAGGCCACGACCGGGCCATGCGGCGCCAGCGAGCGTTGCAGTTGCCAGCCAACCTGACCATCTTTACCGAGCAGAAGAATCGTCATCGTCGAATCCGTAAAATCGAAAAGCCATAAGTATGCCATTTCAGCTGCTCTCAGCTTTGCGAAACCCGCCCCATCATTTATCCTTGTCCTTTGCCAACGCCCCACAGAACAGCCATGAGCATCAGCATCAAGACTCCGGAAGAAATCGAAAAAATGAGAATTGCCGGGCGTCTGGCCGGAGAAGTCCTCGACTACATCGCGCCTTTCGTCAAGGCCGGCACCACCACGGACGAACTCGACAAGCTCTGCCACGACTACATGGTCAATGTGCAGGGCTGCATTCCCGCCCCGCTCAACTACGCGCCGTCGGGCTACAACCCCTACCCGAAGTCGATCTGCACCTCGGTCAACCAGCAGGTCTGCCACGGCGTCCCCGGTGAACGTATCCTGAAGACCGGCGACATCATCAATCTCGACATCACGACCATCAAGGACGGCTACCACGGCGACACCAGCCGCATGTTCGTCGTCGGCGAAGGCTCGATCCAGGCCAAGCGTCTGTGCGAAATCACCTTCGAATGCATGTGGCTGGGTATTTCGGTCGTCAAGCCGGGCGCCCATCTCGGCGATATCGGCGCGATCATCCAGAAATATGCCGAGAAGAACGGCTGCTCGGTCGTCCGCGAATTCTGCGGCCACGGCATCGGCGCCAAATTCCACGAAGACCCGCAAGTGCTCCACTACGGCAAGGGCGGCACCGGACCTATCCTGCAACCGGGCATGATCTTCACCATCGAACCGATGATCAACGCCGGCAAGGCCGCCATCCGCGAAATGGCCGATGGCTGGACCATCGTTACCAAGGACCGCAGCCTGTCGGCGCAGTGGGAACATACCGTGCTGGTCACCGAAACCGGCTATGAAATCATGACCGCCTCGGCCGGCAGCCGCGCCAAGCCTGACTGGATCAACTGATGCCCTGCGATGTCGGCGCCCTTAGGGCTGAAGTCAAGGTGGCCCAGAGCCGCCTCCAGGAAAACTACGAGCAAAGCGGCGATGCCAAGGCCCTGCTGGTCGAACGCAGCCGACAGGTCGACGATGTCCTCGAGCGACTCTGGCAATCGTTCGACTTTCCCGCCACCCTGGCCCTGGCTGCCGTGGGTGGCTACGGGCGCGGCGAACTTTACCCGGCCTCCGACATCGACCTGCTGATCCTGCTCCCGCAGGAAGCGAGCGGCGCACTCCAGGAAAAACTCGAGCACCTGATCAGCTCGTTCTGGG
>CAIYYE010000170.1 GCA_903930395.1 uncultured beta proteobacterium | reverse complement strand
TGGCCAAGGGGATGAGCACGCATGTGCTGGAACGTTTCTCCCGCGCGGCCGGGAAGACGTGAAGCACAATGATCCGGCAAAACTTTCATGGATAACCAGAGCTGCTGATTCCCTCTGATGTTTCACAGACCCTGCCGGTATTGAGCGCCGCAGAAATTTGTATTGGACGGCCACTCCCTGCCGCCAGCATATTGTGCCATTTTGCCCAATGCTGCCCGCGAGATGTCAGCCAGCCAGCGGCTACCGGAGTCGTTTTGTCATGAAAATCCCCTGCAACCAATTCAAGATCGACCTGCGCCAGGGTGAAACCCTGCTCGGGCTGTGGCTCGGCCTGAGCGAAACCTTCAGCGCCGAAATCTGCGCCGGTGCCGGGTTCGACTGGCTGCTCATTGATGGCGAACATGGCCCGAACGATCTGCGCAGCATCCTTGCCCAGTTGCAGGCGATCGAACCCTATCCCTCGCATGCCATCGTCCGGCCGCCGCAGGGCGACCATGTGCTGATCAAGCAATTGCTCGAAACCGGCGTCCAGACCCTGCTCATCCCCATGGTCGAAACGGCCGAGCAAGCTGCCGGCCTGGTCCGCGCCATGCGCTATCCGCCGGCTGGCATACGCGGCGTCGGCGCGGCGCTGGCCCGTGCCTCGCGCTGGGGCCGCATCGACGATTACAGCGCCCAGGCCAACGACCAGATGTGCCTCCTGCTGCAAGTCGAGACAAAACTTGGCTATGAAAACCTCGACGAAATCCTTGCCGTCGATGGCGTGGACGGCATTTTTTTCGGCGCCGCCGACCTCGCCGCCTCCTACGGCCTGCTCGGCCAGGCGAATCATCCGAGTATCGTCGCGGCCATCGAAGCCGGCCTGAAAAAGACGCGCGCCGCCGGCAAGAGCGGCGGTGTCCTCTGTGGTGACAAGGCCATTGTCGAGCGCTACTTCGAAGCGGGTGCGCGCTTCATCGCCGTCGGCGTCGATGCCCTGCTGCTCGCCGCCGCGACCACCGAACTGCGCCGGGTTTACCGGCCGGAACCGGGCGGCAAAAGCGCCACCAACTATTGATCCGGGCGAGCGATAATCATCCCTTCCCATCCCGCAGTCTCAGCAGGCAAGCACATGGATAACGGACCCAAATCGACTCCGGACAAGAGCATTCGCCTGCTCCGGCCGAACACCCATGAGCGGCATCGCCTGCCCGACATCGACGATCTCGCGGCGCGCCTCAGTTTCGCCCCGAGCAAGGGCGAAATCCGTTTCGACGAACAGCGCATGGTGCTGCTCCACAACACCTCGCTGGGCGCCATCCGGCGCGAACTGATCGACACCGTCGGCATCGAAAAGGCGCGTGGCCTGATCACCCGCATGGGTTACCAGTCGGGCACCCGCGACGCCGAGATGGTCCGCCGCATCCGCCCGGACAGCAATGATTTCGACGCCTTCGCCGTGGGCCCGCAAATGCATGCCCTGGAAGGCTTCGTGACGGTCGAAACGGTCGCCCTCGATGTCAATGTCGAAACCGGCCATTTCCATGGCGAATTCATCTGGCACAACTCGGCCGAAGCCGAGCAACACATCGCCATCCACGGCCCGAGCAATGCCCCTGTGTGCTGGCTGCAGCAGGGCTACGCCAACGGCTACCTGAGCAGCTTCCTCGGTCGCCAGATGCTGGTCCGCGAAGTCGAATGCAAGGCCATGGGCTTCCCGACCTGCAAGATCGTCGGCAAGGCGCTCGACCAGTGGGACGACGCGGACACCGATTTCCGCTATCTGCAGGCCCAGGATTTCGTGCAAAGCCCGAGCGGCAGCAAGAATCCCCGGCGCGAGGAAAGCCTGCCCGAAGGCGTTGGCCAGATCGATCTGGTCGGCGTCTCATCGGGCTTCAACACCGTTTGTCACATGATCCAGCGCGTCGCGCCAACCCGCGCCACTGTGCTTTTTCTCGGTGAAAGCGGCGTTGGCAAGGAACAATTTGCGCGCACCCTGCACAACATCAGCGAGCGGGCGAAACAGCCTTTCGTCGCCATCAACTGCGCGGCGATTCCCGAGCAACTGATCGAATCCGAACTGTTCGGCGTCGAAAAAGGCGGCTTCAGCGGCGCCAGCCAGTCTCGCCCCGGCCGCTTCGAGCGTGCCGACGGCGGCACCCTCTTCCTCGACGAAATTGGCACACTCAGTCTGGTCGCCCAGGGCAAACTGCTGCGCGCCCTGCAGGAAGGCGAGATCGAGCGCATCGGCGACACCCGTGTGCGCAAGGTCGACGTCCGCGTCATTGCCGCAACCAACGAAGACCTGCGCGGCCTCGTCGAAGCCGGCAAATTCCGCGACGACCTGTTCTACCGCCTCAACGTCTTCCCGGTACACATCCCGCCTCTGCGCGAACGCAAGGAAGACATCCTCCTGCTCGTCGAGCACTTCCTCAATCGCTACTGCGCGATGCACAAGCGCAAGGTCACCGGCTTCACCGAAGCGGCGCTGGAAGCCCTGCTCTTCTATTCCTGGCCAGGCAATATCCGCGAACTGGAAAACCTCATCGAGCGCGGCGTCATCCTCGCGCCGGAAGATGGCGGCATCGACATTTCCCATTTGTTCACAAGCGGTGAAAACATCCGGCGCGACCCAGCTCGCAGCGAAGTTCAGTCCGCTGGCGGAGACGAGGCTACGGCGGCCACACCGGATTTGCCAGCGCTCCTGCGGGAGGCGCTGGCCTCGGGGCAGGCTTCGCTCGATAGTCTTGAGGAAGAGGCGCTGAATCAGGCCTTGTTCCTGGCGCAGGGGAATGTTTCCGGGGCAGCGAAGATACTGGGGACGACGCGGGCGCGGGTGGCGTATCGCTTATCGGGGAAGAAGGTGGCGCATCCGGCAGAGGGGAAGGAATAGGGGCCTGCCAGGCGCCGCCTTGCCGGGCGCGATTCTTGGGGATGGGTCCTTCGTAATCGGCTTGGGGTTCCCCCCAAGCCCTTTAGTCGACAAAAGCCAAAGCCTAAATCAACCCTTCCGCCCGCATCGCCGCCTGCACCCCCGGCCGCGCCAGCACCCGCTGATGAAAAGCCGCCAACGTCGGCCAAGGCGCCAGATCGATCTTCACAAACCGTGTCCAGTTCACCACCGTAAACAGATAGGCATCGGCCACGCAGAAAGCACTGCCGGTCAGGTAATCACGCCCGGCCAGGGCCTTTTCAATAAAGCCGAAACGCCGCTCGATATTGGCCAGGGCCGCCGCTTTCCAGTCAGCTGAGGCACCCGGATTGAACAAGGGGCTGAAATTCTTGTGCAGTTCGGTGCCAATGAAGGTCAGCCATTCCTGCACCCGTGCGCGTTCGAGCGTACCGGCGGGCGGCAGCAGTCCGGCGGCCGGTTTCTGGTCGGCGAGGTACTGGACGATGGCCGGGCCTTCGGTGAGCAACTGACCATCATCAAGTTGCAGGGCCGGCACATAACCCTTGGGATTGATCGCGGTGTAATCCTGACCATCGGCGGTCAGGTGGGTGGATAGTTCGACCTTGACCAGTTCATGCGGCAAGCCGAGTTCACACAGCACGATGTGCGGTGACAGGGAACAGGCGCCCGTAGCGTAATAAAGCTTCATGTCTTCTCCTCGTTTGATTTTTTGGGGTAAAGCCGGTCGTCGAAATCACCCAGGCGGGGAAAGTCGATGGGGGTCAGATCATCGAGATGCAGCAGACGTTCCCGATAATCATCAAGCATCGCCTGCCGTGCCGCCGGCGTGACGTAAGGAACATGGTAGGCAACGTAGGGGGGCAGCACAGTGAAGCCGCAGTAGGCCAAGGCACCGCGCATGACGGGACGGAGCAGGGTGTCCATTTCGCCGTGGATGGCATCCGCGCCGAACATGTGCGGCTGGCCACCGAGCGACAGGCTGAGCATGGCCTTCTTGCCGGCCATGCCGCCCTGATCGTAGAAACGCTTGCCGCCGTAGAAGTGGCCGGAGACGAAAACGCGGTCGATCCAGCCCTTGAGGATGGCCGGCACCGAGAACCAGAAAACCGGGAAATTGAAGATCAGCAGGTCGCACCAGTCGACCTTGGCGATTTCGGCCTGGATATCCGGGGCGATGCTGCCGGATTCGTAACCCTTGCGTTGTTCCAGCGCATAGACGCAGTAATCCGGGTTGGTCGGCGCAGCGAAATCCGCCTGTGAGGCCACCGGGTTCCAGTTCATCGCGTACAGGTCGGAGACTTGCACCTCGTGGCCTGCCTCGGACAGCGTTTTGACCGCAAGGTCTTTCAGCGCTGCGTTGAAGGATTTGGCCTCGTAATGGGCGTGAACGATGAGGACTTTCATTTATTTCCCAAAGTTTTTGCTGCCTCCAGGCGACGTGCTTCGATTTCGGCCTGGCGCAACTCGCTGGCCAGGGTGCCGCCTATGCTCCAGTCGGATGGCGCGACCGGCACGATGCCGCCGCGCACATTGGCGCGCGGGGCACCCAGGATGTCGACGACGAGATCGGTAAAACCGCTGAGCAGGCGCTGCCTGTCCTCCTGCGAGCGCCCTTCCAGCACGATGAAGGAAAAGTAGGGCGCGACTTGCGCGTGCTGGCTGACCAGCTTGCCGCCAATGCAAAAGTGCTGCGGCGCATGCTCGGTGGCGAAGACCCGGACCCGGTCTATCGGGCAGGCAAGGACCTCGGCGAACAGCGCGCTCGCCTTTAGCAGCAGGGTTTCGATCTGGGCGCTCTGGTGCTGGCCCTGAACGAGATGGAAGTTGAGTATGGGCATGCTGACCTCTAATCAGGGAAGACCGCGCCGACGGCCAGCGTCGAGCATCAGGGAGGAGCCGGTCATCGCCGAGGCTTCGGGGGCGAGCAGCATTTCGAGCGCCCAGGCGACCTGCCCCGGTTCGGTGAAGGCGCCGAGCGAGGATTCGGCGCGCATGGTGTCGAGCACGGCCTCGACCGTCGTCCCGAGCATTTTTGCGCGATCAGCCGCGACCCGGCGCAGGCGCTCGGTATCGGCCGGGCCGGGCGCCACGAGGTGGGCCGTGATGCCGCGTTCGCCGTAAGCCAGACTCATCTGGCGCACGACATTGACCAGAGCGGCATTGCCGACCCCGGCCGCAGCGGCATAAGCGGTCGGCTCGAAACCGTAATGGCCGCCGATGGCGACCAGCCGTGAATTGGGCAGCAGATGCTCATCGACCGCCCGGACCAGGCGCAGGAAGCCGCCGACCTTGATATTCACCGCATCGACCAGTGCCTGCGTGGCGATGGTCAATACCCCGCCACCCACCGCAACGCCGGGACCATGCACGACCATGCGGACCGGGCCGGGCAAGGCGGCCTTGATCACGGCAATCGAGGCGTCATCCGAAATATCGGCGGCACAGGGCAGCAGCCCCGGATGCTTGTCCGCCAGAGTCGCCAGCGATGAGGCACTGCGTGCCACGGCAAGGACACCAAGGCCACGCGCCAGAAAGCGCTCGACCATGACAGCCCCGAAGGCGCCAGTGGCCCCGACGACGACGACCCACTCTTTAGTTGCTGCCATTGCGCACGACTCCCGATCAAAAAATTCGGGAATGGCCGCAACCATTCCCGTTTCAACTGGCCACGCCCCGGAATCAGGCCGCAGCATCCTTGAGCAAGCCACGCTCCTTGGCCATGGTCATCGCTGTATCGACAATCATATCCTCCTGACCGCCGATCATCTTCTTGCGCCCCAGTTCGACCAGGATATCGCGCGAGGGCACGCCGAAACGTTCGGCCGCGCGCTTGGCATGCAACAGGAAGGTCGAATAGACGCCGGCAAAACCCAGGGTCAGGGAAGAACGGTCGACGCGCACCATGTGGTCCATGAGCGGCACGATAAGGTCTTCGGCCATGTCCATGAGCTTGAACAGGTCGCAGCCGGTGACGATGCCCATGCGTTCGCACACCGCCGCAAAGACCTCCAGCGGCGTATTCCCGGCGCCGGCGCCGAGACCGGCGACCGAAGCGTCGATCCGCGTGGCGCCCTCTTCAATAGCCGCGATGGAATTGGCGATACCCATGCCCATGTTGTGATGGCCGTGGAAGCCGATTTCGGTTTCCGGCTTGAGCACGGCGCGCAGAGCCCCGACCCGCGCCTTGACGTCAGCCGGCAGCATGTAGCCGGCCGAGTCGGTGATGTACACCGTCTGCGCGCCGTAGGACTCCATGAGCTTGCCCTGCTGGGCCAGACCTTCCGGCGTATTGAGGTGGGCCATCATCAGGAAGCCCGAAGTATCCATGCCCAGCTTGCGCGCAAAGGCGATGTGCTGCGGCGAGGTGTCGGCTTCGGTGCAGTGCGTGGCGACGTGCACGCTGCGGGCACCGCAGTCGTAGGCCGACTTCAGTTCCTTCATGGTACCCAGGCCGGGGATGAGCAGGACCGAGACCTTGGCCTGCTTCATCTTGGCGGCCACAGTGCTGATGTATTCCTCATTGCTATGGGGCGCAAAGCCGTGCTGCAGTGAATTGCCGCCCATGCCGGCGCCGTGCGTGACCTGGATCAGCGGCACGCCGGCCTCGTCGAGTGCTGTGGCGATGCTGACCATCTGTTCCAGGCTCATCTGCTCGCGCTTGGCATGCATGCCGTCGCGCAGGCACATGTCGTGAATGATGATCTTGCGACCCGTGAGACTTTGCTCGGCGCTCATGCTGCGACCTCCGTTGACTTGAGCTGGATGGTGCCAGCGATGATTTCCTGGGCGAACATCTCGGCCGTGCGCGTCGCAGCAGCCGTCATGATGTCGAGATTGCCGGCGTATTTCGGCAGGTAATCGCCAAGGCCGGCGACTTCCATGAAGACCGTGACACGCTTGCCATCAAACAGCGGGCCATTGACCAGGCGATAGCCCGGCACATATTTCTGCACTTCCTTGATCATCTCCAGCACCGAGGCGGTGATGCGTGCCTGATCGGGCTCCTCGTCGGTCAGGCAGGAAATGGTATTGCGCATCATCATCGGCGGCTCGGCCGGGTTGATGATGGCCAGCGCCTTGCCCTTGCGCGCCCCGCCAACGATTTCGATGGCATTCGAGGTGGTGTAGGTGAATTCATCAAGATTGGCCCGGGTGCCCGGACCAATCGATTTCGAGGCGAGGCTGGCGACGATTTCGCCATAGCCGACGGCCTGGATGCGCGACACGGCAAAGACGATGGGAATCGTCGCCTGCCCGGCACAGGAGATCATGTTCACGTTCATCTCGACTTTTTCGGCATGCGACTTGAGATTGACCGGCGGCACGCATAAAGGGCCGATGGCCGCCGGTGTCAGGTCGATCATCATGACGCCGAGCTCATTGAGCTTGCGCGAGTTTTCGGCATGCACGTAGGCGCTGGTCGCATCGAAGGCAATCTGGATATTGTCTTCCAGCACATGCGGCAACAGGCCGTCGACGCCGGCAGCGGTAGTCTTCAAGCCCATTTCACGGGCGCGAGCGAGGCCTTCCGATTCGGGGTCGATACCGACCATCCACACCGGTTCGAGGACCGGGCTGCGCTGGATCTTGTAGATCAGGTCGGTGCCAATATTGCCCGAGCCGATCAGGGCGCATCTGATTTTTTTCATGGTTATCTCAATCTTGTTTCAGGAATTTTCATTGCGCTGGCCGACTGTCTGCCCGCCCACCGCAAACTGCTCGTCGTTGTGTTCGGTAATCAGTATCCGCACCTGATCGGGGCGAACCTCCAGGGTTTCAACCAGGGCCGCCGTCATCGCAGCCACCGCCAGGCGCTTTTTTTCGACGCTACGGCCTTCCAGCAAATGCATTTCAATAATTGGCATGGTGTTTCCCCTCTATTCAACGAAACGCATGGAGACGCTGCCCAGTTCCTGGAAGCGCGCGACGATGCTGTCACCCGGCTTGACCGGCACGGCCTCGGTAATGCCGCCGCTCATGACGAAGCTGCCGGCCGGCAGTTCCTCACCCAGTTCGGCGAGGATATTGACCAGCATGGCGATGGCTTCGGCCGG
>CAIYYE010000169.1 GCA_903930395.1 uncultured beta proteobacterium | reverse complement strand
GGACGGCAGCCGAGCGGAAATGCGAACCAACGATCCCGCTGATTTCCGCCGACCACGTCGCCGCCATCCTGTTCACTTCCGGCTCGACCGGCCTGCCGCAGGCGCAGCGCAAAACCTGGGGAAAACTGGTGGCCAATGGCCGCGCCGAAGCTATCGCGCTCGGCCTCGACTGCCAGCCGCACGCCATCGTCGGCACCGTGCCGGTCCAGCACAGTTACGGCTTCGAATCGACCTTCCTCCTCGCCCTGCATGGCGGTTGTGCCTTCTGGGCCGGCAAACCCTTCTATCCGCAGGATATCGCCAGCGCACTGGCTGCCGTGCCGCAACCGCGCCTGCTCGTGACGACCCCTTTTCACCTCTCGGCGCTGCTCGCTGCCGACCTTGAACTGCCGCCGGTGGACAGGCTGCTGTCGGCCACCGCACCGCTGTCGACCAGTCTGGCAGCGGAAGCCGAAGGCCGTACCGGCGCCCCGATGTGCGAAATCTACGGGTCGACCGAATCGGGCCAGCTCGCCACCCGGCGGACCACCGAGGGTACTGCCTGGACCCTGCTGCCGGGCGTCCGCCTGAGGCAGGATGGCGACGAAACAATCGCCTGCGATGGCCATGTCGAAGGCTGCGTCGCACTGTCCGACCTGATCGAACTCCTGCCGGACCGGCGCTTCCTGCTGCACGGTCGCCAAGCCGACCTCATCAACATCGCCGGCAAGCGAACCTCGCTGGCCTATCTGAATCATCAACTTGGCGCCATTCCGGGCGTCGTCGATGGCGCCTTCTTCCTGCCCGACGACGAAGATCCGGACGGCATCACCCGCCTCACCGCCTTCGTCGTCGCCCCCGACCTCAGCGCCCGACAAGTCACTCTCGCACTGCGCCAGCGCATCGATGCGATTTTCCTGCCCCGGCCGCTGGTCCTCGTCGATACACTGCCCCGCAACAGTACGGGCAAGCTGCCGCGCAGCGAACTGCAGGCGCTCTATGCCGACAAGGTCAGCCATGACGGGCGCTGAATACGACTGGACCGTTCCGGCCGATCATCCGGCCTTTGCCGGCCACTTTCCCGGCCGGCCCATCGTGCCGGGCGTCGTACTGCTGGACCGCGCCATCCTGTTTGCCGAAGCGATGCTCGGCACGAGCGGCCTGAACTGGCAGGTCGGCAATGCCAAGTTTTTCAGCCCCGTCGGACCAGAGGAAGCGCTCACTTTCGCTTTATCGACGAGCCCAAGAGGGGCAATCGCCTTCACCGTGCGGGCGGGCGAGCGCGATATTGCCTCCGGCAGCCTGACCCGTGCCGTGCCATGAGCGAAAAAGACCCAACTGACGCCGACTGGATGCGCCAGCAGGAACGCAGCAATCTCGCCATCCTCAAGCTCATGGTGTGGATTTCGCTGACCTTCGGGCGGCGCATCGGCCGCGTCGTCCTCTATGGCATAGCTGCCTACTACGTGCTGTTTGCGCCGCGCGCCCGGCGCTTCAGCCGGAACTACCTGAACCTTGCGCTCGGCCGCTGGTCGCAGTGGTCTGACGGTTTTCAGCATATATTTTCGTTCGCCAGCACGATTCACGACCGGATTTACCTGCTCAACGACCGTTTCGAACTGTTCGACATCGAAATCATCGGTAGCGCGGCCGTTCAGAAGGCCGCCGAAGAACACCCGGGCGCTTTGCTGCTCGGCGCCCACCTCGGCAGTTTCGAGGTTCTCCGGGCGGTCGGGCGAGGGCAGCGGGGGCTACGTATCGCGATGATGATGTACGAGGAAAATGCCCGCATGATCAATGCCACACTCGAAGCGATCAATCCGGCGGCAAGCCAGGACATCATCCCGCTCGGTCGCATGGATTCGATGCTGCAGGCCCGCGACCGGCTCGATGAGGGCTATCTGGTCGGCATGCTCGCCGACCGCGGACTGGGCGACGATGCGACGATGGACTGCCATTTTCTCGGCAAACCGGCGCCGTTCCCGCTCGGCCCCTTCCGCATGGCCGCCATGCTGCGCCGTCCCGTCTTTTTCATGACCGGCCTGTATCTGGGTGGCAACCGCTACCAGCTGCATTTCGAACCGCTCGCCGATTTCTCGCAGACCTCGCGCGAAGAGCGCGATACCGCGATTCATGCCGCCATGCAGGGCTACGCCGACAAACTGACGCATTATTGTCAGCGCGCCCCCTACAACTGGTTCAATTTCTTCGATTTCTGGCAGAAAAAATGATCAAACGTCTCTTCGGCGGCCTCTTTTTGCTGGCCCTCGCCCTGCCTGCCACAGCCGCCTTCGATGTCGGCCAGCTGATGACCGACCTGGCGCGAAACAAGGGGGGGAAGGCCAGATTCGTCGAGAAAAAATACATCTCGCTGCTCGACAAGCCTGTCGTGTCATCCGGGGAAATGAGCTACACGGCGCCCGATCGCCTGGAAAAACGGACCCTGCTGCCCAAAGTGGAAACACTGCTGCTCGACAAAGACATGCTGTCCATCGAGCGTGAAAAGCAGAAATTGACTATCAATCTCGCCAACCAGCCCGAGGCGCTGGCTTTCGTCGACAGCATCCGGGGCACCCTATCCGGTAACCGTGCGGCACTCGAGAAAAATTACGCCCTTCATTTATCGGGTAATTCAGACAAGTGGGTGCTTACTCTATTGCCCAGTGACCAGAAAATCGCGACGCTGGTCCTGCGCATCACGGTGAGCGGCAACAAGGGCCTGATCCGCAGCATCGAGTACCTGCAGGCCGACGGCGACCGTTCCTTGCTCACCATGGAAGCCATCGAGATCAAATGAGCCGGCCGGCCATCCGCGCTTTTCTGTTCTGGCTGCTGGCCATGGCAGCCGGGTCCGTCATCGTCTGGAACAGCCGCTTTTC
>CAIYYE010000168.1 GCA_903930395.1 uncultured beta proteobacterium | reverse complement strand
CAGCAGCAGGGTGCCGACGAGCAGTCCCAGTGCGCAGGCGAAGACCGCGGCCGAAACCCCCAGCCATTGCATGACGAGCAAGGACAGGCTGAGCGAACCGAGGAAAGAGCCGAGCGTGGACCAGTACAGCGCCATGCCGCTTGCCTCGCCGGTGCGCCCGGTTTTCATGAGGTTGGTCAGGATGGGCACGGTCTGGCCGAGCAGCCAGGCCAGCGGACAGAGCACGCCGCCGATGAAGACGAGGTAGGCGACAAGCACCGGCTGGAGGTGGGCGAACATCCAGTCGACGCTGATCCCGGCCAGCCCGATGCCGGCCAGCGCCGCGGCAATCAGGAAATTGCGGGCGACAATGTTGAGATAATTGCCGGCGACCTTGCCGCCCGAGGCGTAACCGAGCGCCAGGGCAAGCAGGAAAAAGCCTATGGTCGGCGCCGTGACGACGATGGAACTGCCGACATGCGGCACCAGCCGGCGCAGCGCGATGACTTCGGCGCCGAGCGAGCAAAAGCCTTCGATGAAGACGATGGCGTAGATCAAATGGCGCGTCATGCGGCGGGCTTCCTGTATTTCTGCCAGGCACTCGCACTGAAAATGAACAGGCCGAGCCAGATCAGCGCGAAGCTGAGGACGCGGGCCGGCTGCAAGGGTTCATCGAAGAGCAGGATGGCGGTGAGGAACTGCATGGTCGGGTTGATATACATGAGCATGCCGACCATGGCCAGGTCGAGACGCTGGGTGGCCGCGGCGAAGGCCATGAGCGGCAGGGCCGTCATGATACCGGCGCCGATCAGCAAGGCGGTGTTCGCGTCCGCTGCGAAAGTAAACACGAGGTGTCCGTGCCGTGCCTGCCAGGCCGCGTAGATCAGGCAGATCGGCAGCATTGCCAGGGTTTCCAGCCACAGGCCGGAAATCGCATCGATCGGCACTTGCTTGCGGAGCAGGCCATAGGTGCCGAAGGTCGCCGCGAGGAAGAGCGAAATCCACGGCAGGGTGCCCAGCGCCAGCAGCTCGTTGCCGACGGCGCAGCCAGCCAGCGCAATGGCCAGCCATTCCATGCGATTGAGCTTCTCCTTGAGGACGAGCAGGCCGAGCACAACGTTGACCAGTGGGGTCAGGAAATAGCCCAGGCTCGCCGCAACGAGCTGGTGCTGGTCGAGCGCCCAGAGGAAACCGAGCCAGTTGCTGCCAAGGAGCAGGGCGGCGATGCTCAGACGGAGCAGGTGGTGCGGCGTCTGCCACATCGCTATGACCTTGCCCCAGCGTCGCCGCAGCGTGAGCAGCAAGGTAACGAAGACGAAGGCCCAGGCCGTGCGGTTGGACAGGATGTCCATGGGCGAAACATCTGCCAGTTGCCGGAAGTAGATCGGAAAGCAGCCCCAGATGACGTAGGCGAGCAGACCGTAAGCAATGCCGGCCCCGTGGCCTTTGGGTGCCATCCCGGTCAGTCGTCGCGCAGCAGTTGCAGCGCCGGCGAGCGGTAATCGCGCCGGAAGAGAACGACCAGGACGATGATGGCCAGGGCGCCGAGGGCGGCAGGGTTGAGCAGCCAGCCGGAGGCGGCGAGGCCGAAATAATAGGCGCGGATGCCCCGGTTGAAGTCATCGCCGGCCAGGTTGTTGGCCCCGGCAACGCGCCGCGCATAACTGTCGATGCCCGGCTCGCCGGTCTTGCCGAGGGGGGCGGCGCCGACCAGGATGGAGAGCAGGTTGAACTGGCGCAGCGACCAGGTGAATTTGAAATAGGCAAAGACGAAAGAGCCGAGCAGCAACATCAGCTTGATTTCAAGCAGTTCGCGATTGCCGGCGCCGCCGAAGGGGAGCTCTGCCGTAAAGCTGAGCAGTTTGTCGGAAGCGCCGAGCGCCGCGACCAGGCCGGCGATGATATAGATGGTGGTGTTGGCGTAAAAGGAGACGCTGGTCACCAGATTGCCGATCAGTGTCGAGTCGGCCACCCGCAGGTCGCGCTCCAGCATGCGATAAGCCCAGGTCAGGCGGTAGTGTTGGCTGGTATGGATCAGTCCGTTGGCGCCGCGCTGGCTGTGTTCCGAATACCAGGCATAGCCGGCCCAACTGGCGAAGAAAATGGACAGGGAAATCCAGTCAGCGGCGGAGAGATGGGGTAGCGCATGCATCCCTGCATATTGCCATAGGCGACCACGATCCGACACGGTGAAAGCACTGCTGTCGCCTGGATGTTCGTTGGATTATGCTAGGTCCTCACGGGCACTGCAGCAATCGCTGTATTGCACTGACGAAATGGATGATAAAGGCCTGGTCTCAATGAACAGAATGCATCCGATCACCTTGAGTTTCCATGATCCGGAAACCGAGTCCGCCTTTGTTCGGCACCTGTTGCCGCGTCTGCGTCTGCAGTGCCGGGCGGCGATCGTGGTCGGCGTGATCATCTACTTTCTCTATGGCGCCCTAGACCACCTTTTCGTCCCGCCCGAGCAACTTGGCCTGGTCTGGGGCATACGCATGCTGGCACTGGTCGTGCCGCTGGCCGTCCTTGCCCTGAGCTTTACATCAGGGTTCGAAAAGGCCAACCAGTTTCCACTGGCGCTGGTCGGCCTGTCGTCGGCGCTCGGCCTGATCCTCATGCTCTGGTATCTGCCGGTCGAAAGCAGTGCCTACTACTACCCGGGCTTGATGCTGTCCACCTTCTATACCTACAACCTGCTCGGTGCCCGCTTCATTCAGGCCCTGGGCGTCAATATCTTCGTGCTGGTCCTCTACAACCTGCTCTTTAGCTACACGCGGGCCTATCCCGAGCCCATCCTGTTCAGCGAGAACTTTTTTATGATCGCCGCCAACCTGATCGGTGGCGCTGCCGGTTATCTGGTCGAATATCAGCGGCGTCAGCTTTTCCTGCGCGAACAGCAACTCGACGAGGAGCGTCGCCTGCACCTCGAGCGTTCGTTGCATGACCGCCTGACCGGCCTGCCCAACCGCGACCTGCTCGACGACCGGATCAGGCAGGCGCTGGCGCTGGCGCGTCGCGATGCCGAGCGGCATGCCGGCTTTTTTCTCGATCTCGATGGTTTCAAGAGCGTGAATGACCAGTTGGGGCATGAAGTCGGCGACATCGTGCTGCGCGAAATTTCCCGGCGCCTGGTCGCCGCGACGCGTGAAACGGATACCATCTCGCGCCTGGGTGGTGACGAGTTTTTCCTCCTGGTACAGGATATCGGTTCCTGTGATGCGGCCGCCCATCTGGCCGAGAAACTGATCGAACTGATCGAGCAGCCGGTTGCCGGTTTGCCGCCAGCGCTGACACTGAGTGCCAGCATCGGCATCTGCCTCTTCCCCCGGAGCGGTCTGGATGCGACTGCCGAAGCGATCATCCGGCGTGCCGATCAGGCCATGTACCGGGTCAAGGCAGCGGGCAAGCGGGGCTATTTCCTGGCTGACTAGTCACTCGGCGGCAGCGCCAAACTCCTGTATCCTGCCTGCCATTGAAAATTGAGGGATATTGCGATGGGACAGGCAAAAAATCGGGGTTCTCAGGCGGAGCGGATTGCCCAGGCACAAGCCAAAATCGAGTCGACACGGCCGGAAAAACTGGTCTGCAACGGTTGCGGTGCCGAGGTGAGCACCATCAACCCGGTCAGTACGCGCGGCCTGCGCGGCATCGACGCGATCTGGGTCGGCCAGTGCGAATGCGGCCAGACCACCTTTGCTGCCTCCGGCGAGCCGAATGCCGTCGAAGCCTTCTTCTTTGCCCTCAGCGAAAACACCGAATTGACGCTGGGCCGGCAGAGCAAGGATGGCGCCGAGCACGAAACCGCCTGATTCCGGCCCTGGCTTAAGCCGGGTTCGGCCCGGTTATTTCTGATTGCGCAAGAGAACGATAAGCGCACCCTCGCCCCCATCCGGCGGCTTGGCCTGGCAATAGGCCAGTACTTCCTGTCGCTGCGCCAGCCAGCCACGGACCAGCTGGCGCAGGATGGAGGTCTTTTGCGGCGACCCCAGTCCCTTGCCATGCACGACCCGGACGCAACGCTTGCCATGATGCAGGCAGGCAGCGAGGAAGGCGGCGAGTTGATGCCGCGCTTCGTCGCGGTTCAGTCCGTGCAGGTCGATTTCATCCTGGGTCACCCAGCGTCCCCGCCGCAAATCGCGCAATACCGTCTGGGCCAGTCCATGGCGCAGGTAGTGCGGTTCGTCACCGCCTTCCAGCCTGTCCTGCAGGGCGATAGGGCCGTGCAGGCTTTCATGCAGGGCGGCGCGTTCGTCGGCGAGATGCTGCAATGGACGGGGTGGCGGCGGCCGCGTGCCGTGCGTTACGAGATTGGGCGGTGGAAGGGCTTGGACGCCGGCCATCGCTGCGCGGAACTCGGCTTGCTCCGGGGCGAGTGGCGCGGCAGGTGGCGCATTGTCCCGGTCGGGCAGGGCGCTCCACTGTGCCGGTAGTGCCAGTTCTGGCGCTTTTCGCGGTGCCGGTGCCGGCTTTTCGCTGACTGCCGGGCGGGGCGAGGTTTGTCGTTTTGGTTTGATCAGCTGCACACGATTGACCGGCGGCAGTGGCTTGGCATCAGCCACCGCCGCCTGGAAGGCAGCAAGGTCTTCCGGGTCGATCAAATTCAGGCGAGCGCGTCGAGGTAACGCTCGGCATCGAGCGCCGCCATGCAGCCAGTGCCGGCCGAGGTGCAGGCCTGCTTGTAGATCTGGTCCTGCACGTCGCCAGCGGCGAAAACGCCGGTAATGCTGGTTTGCGTGGCATTGCCGTTGCGGCCGGCTTCGGTGACCAGATAGCCGTTGTCCATGGCCAGCTGGCCGGCAAAGATGTCGGTATTCGGCTTGTGGCCGATGGCGATGAACACGCCATGCACGGCGATGTCCTGCGTCGCGCCGGTGTCCTTGCTCTTGACGCGCAGGCCGGTGACGCCGGAATCGTCGCCGAGGACTTCGTCGAGGGTCGTGTTGTAGAGGATGGTGACCTTGCCTTCGGCGGCTTTCTTGAACAGCTTGTCCTGCATGATCTTTTCGGCCTTGAATTTCTCACGGCGATGAATCAGTGTCACATGGCTGGCAATATTGGCCAGGTAGAGTGCTTCTTCGACAGCGGTGTTGCCGCCGCCGACGACGGCGACCGGCTTGTTGCGGTAGAAGAAGCCATCGCAGGTCGCGCAGGCCGAAACGCCCTTGCCCATGAACTTTTCTTCGGAGGGCAGGCCGAGGTACTGGGCCGAGGCGCCGGTCGAGATGATCAGGGCGTCGCAGGTGTAGGTGCCGGCATCGCCGATCAGGGTGAAGGGCTTTTGCGTCAGTTGGGCGGTATGGATGTGGTCGAAAACGATTTCTGTCTCGAAGCGGCGGGCATGGGCTTCAAAGCGGGCCATCAGCTCGGGGCCCTGAACGCCGTCGGCATCGGCCGGCCAGTTGTCGACTTCGGTCGTCGTCATGAGCTGGCCACCCTGGGCCATGCCGGTGATGAGCACCGGCTTGAGGTTGGCGCGGGCAGCATAGACGGCGGCGGTATAGCCGGCAGGACCGGAGCCGAGAATGATGAGGGGATTGTGACGGGCGTTTTGAGACATGTTCAACCTCTTGGGTGATTAATGGGAAAATTATAGCGTTCTCTGAGCCGGCAATTTTTTCGAAGTTCCTATGTAATTTGGGAAATCGGTTTATAATCATTTCGTAACTCTATGAACGGAAACTGATTTATGTCAGCAACCCAATCTGGTTTGAGCTTGGTCGTCTTGCGCAATGTCCCCCTGTTTTCCGGGTTGGATGAGCATGAACTGGAAAAACTTTCCAGACTTGCCGGTCGCAAGCGCGTCGAGCGTGGTTCTACCGTCGTCCGCTCCGGTGACGCCACGGATTCCCTGTATGTCCTGATTAGCGGGCGGGCGAAAGTGACTAACACCGACGAGGAAGGCCGCGAGATCATTCTTGCCTGGCTAGGCCCCGGTGAGTTTTTCGGCGAAATGGGACTGATAGACGGCAGTCCGCGCTCGGCCAATGTGGTGGCGGCTGAAACCTGCGAATTGCTGTTTCTCGACAAGGATTCCCTGCAGCAATGCATGCAGGAGAATTTCCAGGTCACGATGAAACTCATGAAGATACTCGTCCTGCGCCTGCGCGAAGCCGACCGCAAGATTGAAAGCCTGGCCCTGCTCGACGTTTACGGTCGCGTTGCCCGCCTCTTGCTCGACATGTCGGAGGCTGTCGAAGGCCATCGCGTAGTGAAGAAAAAGATGTCGAAGCAGGATATGGCAAAAATGATTGGTGCCTCGCGTGAAATGGTCAGCAAAGTCATGCGCGATCTCGAGCTGAGCGGCTACATCCGGATCGAGAATGATCTTGTGGTTATCCCCGGGGCTGCCTGACAGTGGGCGCACGGATGGTCAATCGGGCGGCGGCGCCTAGCCCGCTCCCGGAGAAAATCGGCAGCTTGTTGCAGGAGTCGCGCTGGCTGGGTGTCGGTGCTGTTGCCTTGTTCCTGACCATGGCCCTGTGGGGCTTCAGCAAGGAAGATCCGGGCTGGTCGCATGCAATCGGTTCGTCCACCCTGCACAATCCGGCCGGACGCGCCGGGGCCTGGATCGCCGACCTCATGCTCTATATCTTCGGCCTCTCTGCCTGGTGGTGGATCGTGCTGCTCGGCATGTGCGTGTGGTGGGGTTTCCGCAAATTCCATTCGCCCGATGAGCATAAGCAGCATCCGCTGTTTATTGCGCTCGGCGGGTTTTCATTTTTGCTGGTGGCCAGTTCGGCGCTTGAAGCCCTGCGCTTCTATTCCCTCAAGGCGGCCTTGCCGCTGGTGCCGGGGGGGGTGCTGGGGGTCGAAGTCGGCCGTGTCCTGGCCACCCAGTTTGGCTATACCGGTTCGACATTGTTCCTGCTGGCCGTGATGGCTGCGGGCTGGAGCATTTTCTCGGGCATGTCCTGGGTCTGGGCTTTCGAGCAACTCGGTCTGACGCTCGAAGCGCTCGTCGGTTTTTTCTACGGTCGCGTCGATACCTGGCGGGACAGGCAGATCGGCAAGGAAGTCGCGCAGAAGCGCGAGGTTGTCGTCAAGGAAGAAAAGCAGCGCGTCGAATTGCACGACCCGATCATTTTCGAGGCGCCGCCGCCCGAAGTGCCTGT
>CAIYYE010000167.1 GCA_903930395.1 uncultured beta proteobacterium | reverse complement strand
TGAAGTGCGTCGCCTCGACAAGGCCCGTATCGTCCGCTATTACGAACTCCTCGATGCTTCCGAAACGGTGGCGCTCGAAGCCGGTCGCGCTTACCTCGATGTCCTGCGCTACCGCCAGCTTGTTGACCTGGCCAAGGACAATTATGTCCAGCATAAAGCCACCTTCGACCAGATCGAACGGCGGACCAAAAGCGGTGTCGGTCGTCGCGTAGACACCGAACAAGCCGGCAGCCGTCTGGCCCTGGCCGAGATCAACCTGATCACTGAAACCGCCAACCTGCACGACGTCAGTGCCCGCTACCAGCGCCTTGTCGGTCGTCAGCCGGCTGATGCCATCGTGCCGCCGGGCGAGCTGGGCAAGAGCTACCCGGGCCAGGCCAAGACGGCGCTCGATACCCTGCTCCGGAAAAACCCGGCGCTGCTCGCCGCCACCGAGAACATCGAAGCCAGCCAGTACGAAATCAACGCCCGCCGTGCGGCCTATTCGCCCAAGCTTGATTTCCGCGCGCGCACCGACCAAACCCGCAACTACCTTGGCGACACCGGTCAGCGCGACTACAACGTGGCCGAACTGGTGGTCAGCTGGAACCTCTTCAACGGCGGCTCCGACCGGGCGCGCGACAAACAGAGCGTCGAGAAAAAGAACCTGGCCTTCGATCTGCGCGAAAAAGCCTGTCGCGACACCCGGCAGACCCTGCTCATTGCCTACAACGATGTTCAGCGCCTCAAGGAACAGTCGGTGTTCACGGCGCGTCAGGTGGCGCTCCTCGAAAAAACCCGTGACGCCTACCGTGACCAGTTCAATATCGGCCAGCGCAGCCTGCTCGACCTCCTCGATACCGAAAACGAATTGCTGGCCGCCCGCCGCGCCAACGTCAATGCCGACAGCGACCTGAGCCTTGCCTATCTGCGCACCCAGGCCGGCATGGGTACCCTGCTTGAGTATCTCGGCCTGCAGCGTCTCGATGCCGCTACGCCGGAATCCGGCGAGCTAGCCGATGTTGATCCCAGCCAGCTTTGCCCGAACGATCCTGTCGCGCTCGGCCTGCCTGATCGCGATGCCCTCGATGCCAGGGCCGCTGCCCTCAACGCCTCGCGTACGGCGCCTGTGCCGGTGGTCCCGGTTGCGCCAGTGGTGGCCGGTCCGGATGCTGCCGTCAGTGAGCAGGTCACGTCCTGGGCTGCCGCCTGGTCGGCGCGTGACTACGCTGCCTACAGTGCCTTCTATGCCCCGACCTTTACGCCGGATGGCGGTCTGACCCGCGAAGACTGGGCGCAGTTGCGCCGTGGCCGTATCGCTGCCCGTGGTGACATCAAGGTTGAGATCCAGGACATGAAAGTCCGCATGGATGGCAACGACCGTGCTTTTGCCGAGTTCCGTCAGGTCTATCAGTCACGCGGCTACAACGATACGACGCAGAAGACCCTGGAGATGATCAGGGTGGGCGGCAAGTGGCTGATCAACCGCGAAACCTCCGTGCCCTGCTCGGGTAACACCGTCGGCGGCTGCAAGGGGCTGGTCAAGTAAGAACGATCCAGAGAGCCGGCCGGCGCGCCGGCCGATAAAAAACAAAGGCCATGCAACTGCATGGCCTTTGGCGCTATGGCGGAGCAGATCAAGTCAAGGATTCAACCTCGGCAATGAAGACATAGCCCTGCGAGCGCAGGGTCTTGATGAAACTGCTGCCGTCGGCCTGGAGGCCAAGAATGCGCCGGATCTGGCTGACATGGACATCGATGATCCGGTCGTAGGGAATGTATTCGCGCTTCAGGACGCGTGACAGATGCTCGCGCGACAGCGGTTCGAAGGGGTGCTCAAGGAAAGCGGCGAGCAGGGCGAAAGCCGACACGCCAAGCGGCGTGGCCTTGGCGCCGTTGAGGCTGAGCTCACGCGAGGCGGTATCCAGCGTCCAGTTGCCGAAACGCAGGCGGCGCTGTTCGCCGCGGGTCGTCGTGATGCGCTGGGTTCGTCTCAGCAGGCCGCGGGTGCGGGCCAGCAGTTCGCGCATGTTGCAGGGCTTGGGCAGAAAGTCGTCGGCCCCGATCTCGATGCCGATGATGCGTTCGATCTCATCCGAGCGCGTCGAATGGATAAGGACAGGGATGTCCGAGTTCTGGCGCAATTGGCGCAGAAGTTCAAGGCCGTCGGCATCGGGCAGGCTCAAATCGAGGATGATGACATCCGGCTTTTCTTCGAGGCGCCGCCACATGGCGGCGCCGGTTTCGGCAAAAATGCTGTCGATGCCGGCCGTGGCGAGTGTCGCGCTCAGCACGTGGCGGGTCCCCGGGTCGTCTTCAACGATAAGCGCAATCTGCCGCATGATTTTTCGTTTCGAATGAGCAATAAAGAAGGAATTGTATGCGGAACGTAAAACGGAGGATTTTTTTTACTATTTTTAACAATGTGTCGCCTTGACAGGGCGACAATCGGCTTCTATGCGTGAATTTTCCCGCCTTATTTTATTTATTGCGACATTCGATGTCAGTTCCTCAAACTCTGGATGGTTTTGACATAACGGCAGCCGTTGAGCGCATGCTCGGCGAGCCTGCCCTGTGGTGGCAAGCTGTCGGTATTTTCGTCGGGCATTTTGCCGGCTGGGTGCAGGCTTGGGAGGCCTGCATCGGCGACGATGCAAAAGAGCAGAAAATTGTGCACGCGCTGCGCAGTGCTGCCGCCAATGTCGGTGCAATGGGCCTGGCCGGTCATGCAGCGCGGCTCGAGGAGAATCTGCTCATGCGCCTGGCCGGCAAGACTGAGCCGGTGCCCGAGGCCTTGCGTCGGAACTTGCTCGATTCTTTCCGGCGGACTTGGGGCGCTGCCTCGGATGCCTGTCAGTCAAACCGCTCGGAGCTGGCCCGATGACGCCGTTTCCGACGACTTCGATACGCGCCAGGCTGGCCAGCATCAATTTTTATGTCCTGCTTCTAGCCATCGTTTTCGTCAGCGTCCTGATCTTGTTGACCTCCGGCTGGATGGTGATTCGGGGCCATGTGGCCGAGGGCTACGCCCGCCTCGACCGACTCGCGGAAAGCCTGGCGACGGTGGCGGATACCTCCGGCAGCGATGCATTCGATGACAGGTTCGCGGTTCTGCGCAGCATGCCGAACCTGCATTCTGCGGCTTTGTTCGGGCCGGAAGGGGTGGCTGTCGTTGCCTTCGATCGCCTGGGTGACAAGGATCCGGCGCCGCATCCATTGGACGAGATGGTGGCGGGGCACCATTTTTCGTGGACCCGGATCGACTTTGTCGCACCGGCTGTGACGCCAGGTCGGTCTGCCGGGTGGTTGCGCCTGACGATGGATCTGGCCGCCATCTATCGGCAATTGCTCGTTTATCTTGGCTTGATCCTGCTTGAAATAGCCGCCGCCCTGGCCATTGCCCTGCGTCTGCAGGCCAGCTACGTCGAGAAGCTGGTCGAGCCGCTGCAGGAGTTGACCCGGCACATGGCCGAAGTCTCCGTCGGCCGCCTCGACATTCGCGCCGCCGACAGCGAAGTGACGGAAATTGCCGAACTGGCCAATGGTTTCAACCAGATGGTTGAGCAGATACGCGAGCGCGACCATTGGCTCTCTACCCACTTGGGCAATCTGGAGCAACTGGTCGAACAGCGGACGCGCGAACTGCGTCTGGCCAAGGAAGCTGCCGAGGCCGGCAGCCTGGCCAAGAGCGAATTCCTGGCGACGATGAGCCATGAAATCCGGACGCCGATGAACGGTGTGCTGGGCATGACCGAATTGCTGCTCAATACCGAACTGGCGCCGACCCAGCGCCGATTTGTCGATGCGGTCGAGCGCTCGGGCAAACACCTGCTCGGCATCATCAACGACATTCTCGATTTTTCGAAAATTGAGTCGGGCAAGCTGGAGCTCGATACGGTCGATTTCGATCTGCGTCGTTTGCTTGCCGAGTCTCTCGAGCTATTTGCCCAGCAGGCCAGTCGGAAGGGGCTGGATCTGCTGGCCGACCTGCCGCCGGATGAAACGCTGGTAGTGCGTGGCGACGCCCTGCGTCTGCGGCAGATTGTCGTGAATCTGCTCGGCAATGCCGTCAAATTCACGGCCCGCGGCGAAATACTCCTGCGCCTGCAGCTCATCGAAAATGGTGAAAATGGGCTCAGCTTCGAGTTGTCCGTGAGCGATACCGGGATCGGCATTCCCCTGGAGGCTCAGCGGCGCATTTTCGAGCACTTTGCCCAGGCCGATGGTTCGACTTCGCGGCAATTTGGCGGCACGGGCCTGGGCCTGGCGATTTGCCAGCGCCTGGTCGAGATGATGGGCGGACAGATCAGCGTTGATAGCCAGACGGGCAAGGGCGCCAGGTTTTCCGTCAGGCTTTCTCTGCCGCGCGGCCAATTGCCCGAGGATGTGGCGGTGAAAGCGGTGAGCAGCCCGCCGGAAGCGCCCGAGTCTTCGCCTGCGCTTGCCGGCCGGACCCTGAGGGGGCGGGTGTTGCTGGCCGAGGACAACGAAAGTAATCTGATCCTGGCGCGCGCCCAGCTCGAAAGATTCGGGCTGGCTGTCGTGACGGCTGGCGACGGTGAGCAAGTGCTCGAGATACTGGCGACCGAGCCGGTCGATCTGGTGCTCATGGATTGCCAGATGCCACGACTCGATGGTTTTGCCGCCTGTGAGACGCTGCGCCAGCGCGAGGCAGCGAGTGGCCGGCGTCTGCCGGTCATTGCGCTGACCGCCAACGTCATGACGGGTGTGCGCGAGCGCTGTGTCGCTGCCGGAATGGACGATTATCTGCCCAAACCCTACAGCGGCACCGAGTTGTGGGCGGTGCTGACGCGCTGGTTGCCCGCCGCTGAGGCATTGTCCCGGCCCGAGCACGAAACACCGGTGCCTGGGTTGGGCCAGACTGCCGGGGTCCTCGATCCGGCCGCCCTGGAGCAGATCCGCTCCTTGGCACCGGATGCCCCTGATGCCCTGGTCCGTCGGATACTGGAGGCCTACCTCGAGGGTGCGGAAGGTGAATGGCAGTGCTTCGAGCAGGGACTGGCCGATGGCGATGTCGGTCGGCTGACCAATGTCGCCCATTCACTCAAGTCGAGCAGTTTCAATGTAGGCGCCAAGGGGGTGGCCGAAATTTGCCGGGAAATCGAGGAGCTGGGTCGGGACGGGCAATTGACCGAACTGCTCACACATGTCGATCCCTTGCGGGCTGAATGGCAACGTGTCGAAGCAGCCCTGAGACTTGTCCTGGCGGAGCTCGAATCATGAGCGGCGGGCCGTGGCGGGTGCTCTTTGCTGATGACGATCCGACCGCCGGCCTGCTCATGAAGGCGGCACTGGGCGGCGGCGAATTCATCCTGACCGTGGTCGACAACGGCAGCGATGCGTTGGCCCGGCTGCAGGCATCCGCCTTCGATATCGCCTTGCTCGATGTGGAAATGCCGGGCCTCAGCGGTCTCGAGGTATGTTCCGGCATCCGCCGGACCTTTGGCGACGATTTTCCGGTCATGCTGGTCACCGGGCGGACAGATCCCGCCTTTGTCGAACAGGCGCGCCACCTGTCGGCCGAGCATCTGGCCAAACCAGTGGATTGGAGAGCGCTACCCGGGCGCTTGCGTGCCTTGCTGGGCGGGCTCACCCAGTAATCCGGAATCTCCCATTTTCCCGGATGGACAGGGCTTGTGGCAGAATCGGGGCAAATGGCCTCAAGGCCATGCTGCAGGCAAAGGGAGAAAGTATGCGATATCGGGAAATCTGGCGTGGCGTGCTGTGCGCCCTGACCATTGCCGTCTTGTTGCCGTCGACCGCTGCCTTCGCCCAGGAGGCCCGCTCACTGGCCAAGGGACAGACCCTCTACCTGCCGATCTACTCGCACATGCTCTACGGCAACCTGGGCAAAAGCGGCAAGGCGTCGCAGGTTCTGCTCTCGGCGCTGGTCAGCATCCGCAATACCGATGGCAAGCGCCCGATTCGGGTCCTCTCGGCCAAATATTACGATACCAACGGCAAGCTGCTCAGTGACCGGATGCCGGTGCCAGCTGTCGTTCTGCCCTACGGTACGCTCGAACTCTTTGTCGAGTTGAACGATGCTTCCGGCGGCTCTGGCGCCAACTTCATCATCAAGTGGGAAGCCGAGCAGCCGGTCAGTCCGCCGCTGGTCGAATCCCTGCATGCCAACATGGATGGCGGCAAGGCGGTCATTTTTATGTCCCACTCGGTGCCGCTGGCCGAGTGAGCGGAGAGTCGCGCGTGGCATCGATCAACACGACACAGGCCGGCTATATCTTCCGGCTGGTCTATGTCGCGCTCGGCATGCTGTTTGCGGTGCACCTCTTCGGCACCATCGGCTACATGGTGCTGACCGAGGGCAAATACTCGTGGTTCGACTGCTTCTACATGACCTTCATCACCGTCGCCACCATCGGCTTCGGCGAAATCATCGACATGTCGAGCAACCAGCCGGCGCGGGTTCTGACCGTGGTCATCGGCATACTCGGCGCCGGCAATCTGTCGCTGCTCTTTTCGGTCGTCACCGTGGCGCTGCTCGAAACCGACCTCAATGGAACCCTGCGGAGAAAACGCATGGAAAAAGCAATCAAGAAACTCAAGGGCCACTACATTCTCTGCGGCTTCGGCCGGGTCGGTCGCAATATCGCGCACGAGCTGGAGGCGACCCATCGGCACTACGTTGGTATCGATGAAGACCTGCACCGGCTCGAGGAGTACAAGGAAAGGAACATGGGCTTCCTTTACCTGAACGGTGATGCCAGCGACGACGATGTCCTGCTGGCCGCCGATCTCGATGATGCCAAGGGTCTGTTCGCCGTGACCGGCGACGATTCGCGCAATCTGATGATCGTCATCACGGCCAAGCAACTGAAGCCGGAATTGCGTGTGGTGGCCCGCTGCACGGAAACGCGCAATGTCGAGAAGATGCGCAAGGCGGGAGCTGATGCGATTGTTTCGCCGGACTTTACCGGCGGCATGCGCATCGCCTCGGCGATGATCCGCCCGCACGTTGTGTCCTTCCTCGACGAAATGCTCAAGTCGGAAAAAAACCTGCGCATCGAGGAGGTGCCGGTGCCGGCCGGGTTCATTCCCAAGCCGCTCGAGGCCATGCAACTGCGCAGTGCCAACTATGTCTTTCTCGCCGTGCGTGAACGCAATGGTAGCTGGCAGTTCAATCCCGGCAAGGATTTCCTGCTCAAGCCGGGCTTTACGCTGATTGCCATGGCAAGCCCGGTCGGACGTACCGAAATCGAGACCTTGCTGATCGAGATGGCGGCCTGACCGCTTCGCAAAGGATACAAGCAGTTTTTCGTGCAGCCTTATCTATTTTTTTGGGGGAAGAATCATGCAAAAAGCAATTTTGTTGACCAGTGCTTTCCTGGTGTTTGCCGGCCCTGTACAGGCCTCGCCTGAGTTGGCGAAAGCCAAGAACTGCATGACCTGTCATGCCATCGACAAGAAAATCGTCGGGCCTGCCTACAAGGATATCGCCGCCAAACGCGCCGGTGACAAGACGGCCGAGGCGGCGCTGGCCGTGAAGATCAAGGCTGGCAGCAAGGGCGAGTGGGGACAGGTGCCGATGCCGCCTAACAATGTCACCGAAGCCGAGGCAGCGACGCTTGCCAAGTGGGTTCTCTCCCAGAAATAAGCGCTGTCGCGGGCGCCGGAAGACAGGGCTGTGCAACTGAATGAAAACACTGACCGCTGAGCAGATGCGGCGCCGCTGGGTTGCCATCGGCGTCGTTGCGCTCGCCTACATCCTGTCTTTCTTCCAGCGCTTTGCCCCGGCCGGCATCGCGCCTGATCTGGCCGCTGCCTTCGAGACCTCGGCAGCATCGCTGGGGGTGCTGGCAGCGACCTATTTTTACGTTTACACGCTGATGCAGATACCGACCGGTATTCTCGCCGATACCCTTGGGCCGCGCCGGATTCTGGCAATTGGCGGGGTGGTCGGCGGAGCCGGCAGCTTTCTCTTCGGCATGGCGCCGTCGCTCGAACTGGCCCTGGTCGGGCGAACGCTGATCGGGCTTGGTGTGTCGGTCACCTTCATCGCCATGCTCAAGCTGATCGCCGTCTGGTTCGAGGAAAACCGCTTCGCGACCATGGTCGGCATCTGCATGCTGATCGGCAATCTCGGTTCGGTGCTGGCCGGGGCGCCGCTCTCTGCAGTGGCGCAGGCGACGGGCTGGCGAGGAGTTTTCATCGGGGTCGGCGTCGTCTCCCTGATTCTCGGCATCCTGTGCTGGCTCATAGTCCGCGATGCGCCAGAACAGGGTGATGCCGCACCCAAGCCCCATGTCGATCGCACCGTGGTGATTTCCGGCCTGCTGGCGGTTATCAGGAACCGCGACACCTGGCCCGCCGTCCTGGTCAATACCGGGATGTGCGGCGCCTTTTTCACTTTCGCCGGATTGTGGGCGACGCCCTACCTGATGCAGGTGCATGGTCTGGCCCGATCGGTCGCCACCGCCCATCTGTCGCTGTGGTTCGGCGGGTTCGCGGTTGGTTGCCTGTTCATTGGCGGGCTCTCCGACCGTCTGGGCAAACGCAAGCCGGTACTCATTGTCACCTCGCATCTGTATGGCCTGATCTGGCTGATCCTGTTGTCCTGCGTGAGCATGCCAGTCGTCCTCTCCTACGTGCTGTTTGCCTTGCTCGGGCTGACGACGGCCGGCTTCAGCCTGACCTGGGCCTGTTCCAAGGAGGTTAATCCGCCGCTGCTCTCGGGCATGTCGACCAGTGTCGCCAATATGGGCGGTTTCATGACCGCAGCCCTGTTGCAACCCTTCGTCGGCTGGGTCATGGACCTCGGCTGGAAGGGAGAAATGATCGCCGGCGCCCGGGTCTACGATGTCGAAACCTGGCGCCACGGAGTGCTCGTGGTCACCGTCTGCGCCATTCTCGGGGCTGCCTCATGCTGGTGGATCAAGGAAACCCGCTGCCGCAACGTTTGGCAGGCGCCATGAATAAATCGCCGTAAAATCAATGAATCAGCAGATGTGGCTTGTGCCGCCTCCATAAATTAGCTTATGCTTATATATATGAGAACACACATGCTTCGTCCCTTCCTGGCTGGCCTTTTTCTCGTCTCGGCCCTGGCGCATGCCGCTGAGCCTTTGCCCGTCATCACTGTCCAGCGCCATACCGTCGATCTGACCGTTCCGGCGGAGTCCTTGGTCGAGGCCGTGCAGCAGGCCACGGTCGGGGCGCAGCTTTCCGGACGTGTGCTCGAGGTCAAGGCCGATGCCGGGCAATCTGTCCGCAAGGGCGATGTGCTGATGCGTATCGATGCCCGGGAGGCAGCCGAAGCAGCACGGGCAGCCGAGGCGCTGTATGCCAATGCCAAAGTGAGTTTCGAGCGGACGAAAAGCCTCGTCACCCAGAAATTCATGAGTTCCGCCGCGCTCGACAAGGCCAGGGCCGATCTCGATGCCGCCGCCGCCAATCGTGCGGCAGCCGGGGCCGGGCAGAGCCACGCCACGATCCTGGCGCCGATGACGGGCATCGTCGCCCGTCGCCACGCCGAAATGGGCGATCTGGCGACGCCGGGCAAGCCGCTCTTTACCATTTATCAGCCGGGTGCCCTGCGCGTCACGGCGAGCATTCCGCAAACCCAGTTGAAGGCGATGCGGTCGGTGGCCAAGGCCCGCGTCGAGTTTCCCGAACTGGGCAAGTGGGTCGATGCCGTCAAGGTTCAGGTGCTGCCGACGGCCGATGCCGCGACCCATGTGTCGCTCGTTCGCGTGACCTTGCCTGAGGTGCCGGAAGCGACGCCGGGCATGTTCGCCCGCGTTCATTTCGTCACCGGTCAGGCTGAAAAACTGACCGTTCCTGCCGTCGCCGTGCTGCGTCGCGGCGAGGTCGCAGCGGTCTATGTGCAGACGGCCGACAATCGCCTGTCGCTGCGTCAGTTGCGTCTGGGCGAGGCTGTCGGGCAGGGCGAAATCGAGGTGCTGGCGGGCCTTGCGGCCGGTGATAAGGTGGTCACCGATCCGGTTCGGGCAGGCATTCAACTGAAGTCGGCAAACTAAGCCATGAGCCGCAACGACACCGCGCTCGGCATCTCCGGGCGTATCGCCGCCGCCTTCCAGAATTCGCGGATGACGCCGTTGCTGGCGCTGGTCGCCTTCCTGATGGGCTTGTTCGCCACGTTCGTCACGCCGCGCGAGGAAGAGCCGCAGATCGACGTCACGATGGCCGATGTGCTGATTGCCTTCCCCGGCGCTTCGGCCAAGGATGTCGAGAATCTGGTCGCCCGCCCCGGCGAGCAGGTGCTGTCGCGCATGCACGGCGTCGAGCATGTCTATTCCGCCTCCCGTCCGGGCATGGCGGTGATTACCGTGCAGTTCGACGTTGGTGTCAAATATAACGATGCGGTGCTCCGCCTCTACGATACGGTCAATTCGAACAGTGACTGGCTGCCGGCCAATCTCGGCGTCATGGCGCCGGTCATCAAGCCGCGCGGTATCGACGACGTGCCCATCGTCGCCCTGACCTTCTGGACGAAGGACCCGACTCGTTCCGCCTTCGACCTGCAGCAGGTCTCCCGTGCGGTTGAGATCGAACTCAAGCGGATCAAGGGGACGCGCGATATTTCCACCATCGGCGGGCCGGATCACGCCATCCGCGTGCTCATGGACGCAGAGCGCATGAATGCCTTCGGCGTCACGCCGCAGGACATCGCCGGCGCGCTGAAAGTGTCGAATGCCCTGCAATCGTCCGGCAACCTGACGGCCGGCAATCGCGAAGTGCTGGTCCAGACCGGTACTTACCTCGAATCGGCGGCTGATGTGAAGCAACTGGTCGTCGCCGTGCGCGGCGAAGCCAGCGAACGCAAGCCGGTTTATATGAGCGATGTGGCGAGCGTCGTCGATGGTCCCGATCAGCCGAAGCGCTATGCCTGGTTCGGCAATCAGGAGGGCGAATTTCCCGCCGTCACCATGCAGCTTTCCAAGCAGCCGGGTGTCAATGCCGCCGACGTGGCGAGCGCGGCCATCAAGCGCATAGACGACCTGAAAAACACGGTGATTCCCGATGGCGTCGAGGTCACCGTCACGCGCAACTACGGTGCAACAGCCACCGAAAAGGCGCAGAAACTGATCGGCAAGCTGATCTTCGCCACGGCCTTCGTCGTGCTGCTCGTCTTCTTCGCCCTCGGCAAGCGCGAAGCCGTGATCGTCGGCGTCGCCGTCACCCTGACCCTGGCCGCGACGCTCTTCGCCTCCTGGGCCTGGGGCTTCACGCTCAACCGCGTCTCGCTGTTTGCGCTCATTTTCTCGATCGGCATCCTGGTCGACGACGCCATCGTGGTGGTTGAGAACATTCACCGCTGGCAGGGGCTGTACCCCGAAAAAAGCTTGTTCGAAATCATCCCGCCGGCCGTCGACGAAGTCGGCGGCCCGACCATTCTCGCCACGCTGACGGTGATCGCGGCGCTGTTGCCGATGGCCTTCGTTTCCGGGCTGATGGGGCCGTACATGAGCCCGATTCCGATAAACTCGTCGATGGGCATGGCCATCTCCCTGGCCATCGCCTTCATTGTTACGCCCTGGCTGGCGGCGCGCATGATGAAATCGCATACGGGGGCGCATGGCGCACCGACGACCTCTAAGCTCGATGCCAAACTCGACAGCACCTTCCGCAAACTGCTGACGCCTTTCCTCGACCCGCTGAGGGGCGGTGCGATGCGCATCAGGCTCGCCATTGCCATCGTCCTGCTCATTCTCGCCTCGGTGTCGCTGGCTTACTTCCAGCTTGTCGTGCTCAAGATGCTGCCGCTCGACAACAAGAGCGAATTCCAGATCATTGTCGAGATGCCGGTCGGTACGCCGCTTGAAGAAACCGCCCGCGTTCTGCATGAAATCGGGGCCGAACTGGCGCTCGAGAAGGATGTCACCAATTACCAGTCCTACGCCGGCACCGCCAGCCCGATCAATTTCAATGGCCTGGTTCGCCAGTACTACCTGCGGGCTGCGCCGGAAAAGGGCGATGTTCAGGTCAACCTGGCCGACAAGCAGCACCGCACGCGCTCCAGTCACGAGATAGCCACGGCGCTGCGTGAGCGTATCGAAGCAATCGGCAAGGCCAACGGCGGCGTTGCCAAGGTCGTCGAAGTGCCGCCGGGGCCACCGGTCATGTCGCCCATCGTGGCTGAAATATATGGCCCGGACATGAAGGGGCAGATGAGCATAGGCAAACAGGTGCGCGAGATATTCACCACG
>CAIYYE010000166.1 GCA_903930395.1 uncultured beta proteobacterium | reverse complement strand
GCGGCGCCGGTCCTCATCCTGATGATTCTGGCAATGATGGTGTTGCCGCTGCCGGCTTTCGTGCTGGACGTGTTCTTCACCTTCAATATCGCCATCTCGGTGCTCGTCCTGCTGGTTGCAGTCAATACGCAAAAGACCCTCGAGTTCTCGGTCTTTCCGACCGTGCTGCTGGTGACGACCTTGCTTCGCTTGTCGCTCAACGTCGCCTCGACCCGCGTCGTCATGCTCGAAGGACATAACGGTCCGGATGCGGCCGGTAAGGTGATCGAGGCCTTCGGGCATTTCATGGTCGGTGGCAACTTTGCCGTCGGCATCCTCGTTTTCATGATCCTGGTGGTCATCAATTTTGTCGTCATCACCAAGGGTGCCGGTCGGGTGGCTGAAGTGTCGGCCCGCTTCACCCTTGACGCGATGCCGGGCAAGCAGATGGCCATCGATGCCGATCTCAATGCCGGCCTGATCGGCGAAGAAGATGCGCGTCGTCGTCGTTCCGAAATTTCGCGCGAAGCCGAGTTCTTCGGTTCGATGGATGGTGCCTCGAAGTTCGTTCGCGGTGATGCCGTGGCCGGCATCATCATCATGCTGCTCAATCTCGTCGGCGGGCTCATCGTCGGTGTCGTTCAGCACAATATGGAACTGGCGATGGCGGCCAAGAATTACACCCTGCTGACCATCGGCGATGGCTTGGTGGCGCAGATCCCCGGCCTGATCATTTCGATCGCCGCCGGCATGGTCGTAACCCGGGTGTCGGACGATCGCGACATCGGGCAGCAGGTGGTCGGGCAGATGTTCCGCAGCGCCAAGGTGATCGGCATCACGGCCGGGATCGTCGGCTTCCTGGGTCTTATTCCGGGCATGCCGAATCTGGTCTTCCTGATGCTGGCCAGCGGCATGGGCTGGATGGCGTGGCGGATGATGGAGAAGGAACGGCGCATCGTCGAGGCGCCGGTCAAAGTCGCTCCGGCCCCGGTGCAGGATGCGATGGAAGCGACCTGGGGCGATGTGGCGCCGCTCGATGTCCTTGGCCTCGAAGTCGGTTATCGCCTGATCCCGCTGGTCGACAAATCGCAGGATGGCGAATTGCTGCGGCGCATTCGCGGCATCCGCAAGAAATTTGCGCAGGAAGTCGGCTTCCTCGTGTCGCCGGTGCATATCCGTGACAATCTCGAATTGAAACCGAACGCCTACCGCATCCTCCTCAAGGGCGTTGAGGTCGGCCAGGGCGAGGCCTATGCCGGCCAGCTCATGGCGATCAATCCGGGCCGCGTGGCCGGCACGCTCAACGGCACGGCGACCAAGGATCCGGCCTTCGGCCTGCCCGCCGTCTGGATCGATGCCGCGCAGCGTGAGCAGGCGCAGGCCTATGGCTATACCGTGGTCGATGCCTCGACCGTTGTCGCTACCCACCTCAACCACCTGATCCTGACCCATGCCGGCGAACTGCTCGGGCGTCAGGAGGTGCAGCAGCTCCTCGATCATCTCGGCAAGGAACTGCCCAAGCTGGTCGAAGATCTGGTGCCCAAGGTCATTCCGCTCGGCACCCTGCAAAAAGTCCTGCAGTCCATGCTCGACGAGGGCGTCCATATCCGCGACATGCGGACCATCATCGAGACCGTTGCCGACCACGCGACACGTACCCAGAATGCGGACGATCTGTCGAGTCAGGTGCGCATCGCCCTGGGCCGCGCCATCTCCCAGCAGATTTTCCCGGGCAACAGCGAAATGCAGGTCATGTCGCTCGATCCGACCCTGGAGCGCCTGCTGGCGCAGGCCGTCGCAGGTGGTTCAGAAAATACCAGCTTCGAGCCGGGCCTGGCCGATACGCTCCTGCGCGAAACGGCGCTGGCCGCCGGGCGCCAGGAAAATCTCGGACTGCCGGCCGTATTGCTCGTGCCGGCCAGTCTTCGCCTGCTCTTGTCCAGATTCCTGCGGCGTACCGTTCCCCAGTTGAAGGTACTGTCCCACAACGAAGTGCCTGAAACCCGAATTATCAAGGTGACCTCGATCATCGGAGGTAGAACATGAACGTCAAGAAATTCATCGCCGCAACCGCCAGGGATGCCCTGCGCAAGGTCAAGGAAACGCTCGGGAACGATGCGATTATCCTTTCCAATCGCGGTGTGCCCGGTGGCGTCGAGATCATGGCCGTTGCCGCACGGGACATGGCGATGATCGTCCCGACCCAGGTTCATGAAACGCCAAGGCCGGAACGCAAGCAGCCTGAAAGCCATGCGGACGACGACTATCGCGTCGTGCTCAGTTCGGCGCGGGCAAGAATTTCGCAGCCGCCACAGCCCACCGTGGTTCCGGCGCCAGCCTCGCATCAGCACGTCGCGCCGCGGCCGGCTGCCAGCACGGTGAATGCAGGCATTCCCCGAACCGGGGCGCTGCGCCAGATGGAAAATGTCCGTCCTGGCCCATCGGTCCCGCCACCATCGCGCGGCGTCCCGGCTTCTTCGGTGCCCCCCGCGGCCAGTGCGCCGGCCAGTGTGGCGCGCCGTCCCGAGGCGGAAGTGGTGCCCATGGAAGTCATGGATGAAATCCGTTCGCTGCGCAAACTGGTCGAGCAGCATATGGCCGGCTTTGCCTGGGGCGAAACGGCCCGTTCCGAGCCGGTCAAAACAGAAGTCTTGCGGCGGATGCTGGATGCCGGGTTCTCCCCCCAGTTTTCGCGCGACATGCTGGCCGATCTGCCGCGTGAGATGAATGCGCTGGAGGCGATGGCCTGGGTCAAGGGGTCCGCCGACCGTTCGCTCGTCACGATCGGTCAGGAAAACGACATCGTTGATCGTGGCGGCGTTTATGCCCTGGTTGGTCCGACCGGCGTCGGCAAGACGACGACCACGGCCAAGCTGGCCGCCCGTTGCGTGTTGCGGCATGGCCCGAGCAAGGTGGCGCTGGTGACCACCGATGGTTACCGGATTGGCGCTCACGAGCAATTGCGCATCTATGGCCGCATCCTTGGGGTATCGGTGCACCTGGTCAAGGATGCCAACGAATTGCGCCAGACGCTGCTTGAACTGCAGCACAAACACATGGTGCTGATCGACACCATGGGCATGAGCCAGCGCGACAAGCTCGTGCCAGAGCTGACCGACATGCTGGCCGGCTGTGACGTCCAGCGCCTGCTCCTGCTAAATTCGACATCGCGCGGCGATACGCTCGATGACGTCGTGCGCGCCTATGCCGGCGAGACGCTGGCCGGCTGCATCCTGACCAAGATTGACGAAGCTGCCAGCCTGGCGACGGTGCTCGACGTCATCATGCGGCATGGCTTGAAGCTACAGTATGTGTCCAATGGGCAGCGTGTCCCGGAAGATCTGCATCTGCCCAATCGGGGCTATCTCCTGCATCGTGCCTTCAAGGATGTCCCGGAAGGCTCGCCGCATCGTCTCGACGGTGTCGAATCCGGACTGATGATGGCAAATGCCGGCATGGTGGCGGTCGGGGGTAGCCGTGGCTGATTTCCATGTCGATCAGGCGGCTGGATTGCGCCGCCTGCTGGGTGGCGCCCAGCAATTGCAGGTCATTACTTTTGTCGCCGGATGTGACGGGGTCGGACGCAGCGTGGCCGTGGCCAATATCGCAGTCGCCCTGGCCCGCCTGGGCAAGGAAGTCCTGATCATCGACGAACATGCGGCCGGCGATGATATCGCCTCGGCCTTCGGCATGGCCGCCCGTCACGATCTCCTCAATGTGGTTCAGCGCGAAATGCCGCTGTCGCAGGTGCTGCTTCAGCCCATGCTCGGCTTGCGCGTGCTGCCTTCAGCGCGGGCGGCACGAAAGCTGGGACGCTTGTCGCTGTCGCAGCAGCAGACCTTGCTCGATGCGATGTCCGGCCTGGAGCGGCCCATCGATGTCATTCTGGTCGATGCCAGCATGGCCCATCCCAATGGCTTCTCCCCTTTCGGCCTGGTTGCCCAGGAGGCAGTCGTCGTCCTGTCCGGGAGCAGCGCCTCGATTACCGAGGCCTACTCGCTGATCAAAAAGGTAAGTCACGCCTTTTCGCGCAAGCATTTCCGCATTCTGGTCAATAAGGTGCGCAGCCAGTCGGATGCCCGCTCGATTTTCGAGAATATCGCCCAGGTTGCCGCGCAGCGCGGAGTGGCGCGACTCGAGTATGCGGGCGCGATTCCGCTCGACGAGTCGCTGCGCCAGTCGGCCCAGCTTTGCCGGCCCGTACTGGTTCAGGCTCCCGACTCGATTTCGGCGGCGGCATTCCGGGATATCGCCTCGGATATGCTCTACTGGCAGCGCAGCGAATGCGAGGCGGGCGGTGTCGGTCAATTCATGCAGCAACTGTTACACTTGAGCCAACGCATTACACCCAACGTATTAAGAGCCTGATGTATACCGCTGCCGGGCAGCCAGATAGGGATCAGCTGGTTCAGCGCTTCATGCCGCTGGTGAAGCGTATCGCCTATCACCTGATGGCCCGCCTGCCGCCCAGCGTCCAGTTCGATGATCTCGTCCAGAACGGGATGCTCGGTTTGCTCGACGCCATCGACCGCTATCAGGAAGGTTTTGGTGCGCAGTTCGAAACCTATGCCAGTCAGCGCATTCGGGGTGCCATGCTCGATGGCCTTCGCGAAAACGACTGGCTGCCGCGGAATTTGCGGCGGGAGTTGCGACGCATCGAAACAACGATCAACCAGCTTGAGCACGAGCACGGCCGGGCGCCATCCGAGCAGGAACTGGCTGATGCACTGGGTATGTCACTGGCCGACTATCAGCGGACGCTGCAGGATGCACGCGGTCATCAGATCGTCTACTTTGAGGACTTTTCCGGGGCCGATGACGAAGACTTTCTTGAACGGCACTTTACGGATAACGACGCCGATCCAGTCAGCATTCTTGAGGACAGGGGCGTCAAGGAGGAATTGGTGCAGGCCATCAGTCTGTTGCCGGAGCGCGAAAAATTGATGATGGCCTTGTATTATGAGCAGGATCTGAATTTGCGGGAGATAGGCGAGGTCATGGGCGTTACCGAGTCGCGCGTCTGTCAATTGCACACCCAGGCCATCGCCCGGCTGCGTAGCCGTATCGTTCCGGAAGTTCCGGCTGCCATGAAACGTCGCAAGGAGAAGGCAGGTGGATAAGATCAGTCTTGCCGGCCTGGCCATCAGCGCGATAGCAATCCTCGGCGGCCAGTTCCTCGAAGGCGGAAGCATCGGTTCCCTGGTGCAGCCCACGGCCTTGCTGATCGTGCTTGGCGGCACATTGGGGGCCGTCCTGCTACAGAGCCCGCTGCACATATTCAAACGCGGCATGACGATGGCCAAGTGGATCTGGATTCCCCCGGTCATCGAACAGAAGCGCCAGATCGAGCAAATCATGAACTGGAGCCAGATGTCTCGTCGCGAGGGTTTGCTGGCCCTGGAAAATTTCATTCCGGGCATCAAGGATGAATTCGCCCGCAAGGGTTTGCAGTTACTGGTCGATGGCGCCGATCCGGAGCGCATCCGCGAGTTGCTGGAAGTCGAGATCGGTACCTTCGAAGAGGAATGGCGCCAGTCGGCCAAAATCTGGGATGCCGCAGGCGGCTATTCACCGACTATCGGCATTCTGGGGGCGGTCATGGGCCTCATCCACGTCATGGAAAACCTCTCCGACCCGACCAAGCTCGGCGGTGGCATCGCCGTCGCCTTTGTCGCGACGATCTACGGTGTCGGTCTGGCCAACCTGGTCTACCTGCCGGTGGCGGCCAAGCTCAAGTATTACGTCACACGCATGGTGGCCTCGCGCGAAATGCTGGTCGATGGTCTGGTCGGTATCGCCGTGGGTGACAATCCCCGGATCATCGAAGGCCGCCTCAAGGGCTATCTCCACTGATGGCGCGCAAACGTCGTGAAGAGGAGCATGAGAACCACGAACGCTGGCTGGTCTCCTACGCCGACTTCATTACCCTGCTGTTTGCCTTTTTCGTCGTCATGTACGCTGTATCATCGGTCAATGAGGGCAAATACAAGGTCCTCTCCAGTTCGCTGACGAACGCCTTCAACAACAAGACGGGTGAACCCGGCGGGCAGCCTGTCACTGTCATGGCGGGTGCGCCGCCGATGCCGCCCCGGCCCATCATCAAGGTCGACAAGGTGCCGGAAACGGCCAAGAACGAGGCCAAAAAGGTCGAGCAGCGGCAAAAGATGAAGAATATCGCCGACAACATTACGGATGCCCTTCAGCCCCTCGTTGCCTCAGGAACAATCCGCTTGCTGCAGACCAGTCGTGGCGTCACCATCGAAATCAGCGACAGCGTTCTATTTGCGCCCGGGCAGGCACGTTTGCAGCCGGCATCGATCAGTGCCATGAGTGTCATCTCCCAGGTGCTGGCGAGTACGGATTTTCCGATAACCATCGAAGGGCATACCGATAATGTCCCGATTGCCACGCCGCAGTTTCCATCCAATTGGGAGTTGTCGGCCATGCGGGCGACCACCGTGCTTCGCTTGTTCAATGATGGCGGCGTGGGCGCCGAGCGCTTGACGGCTATCGGTTATGGCGAAACCCGGCCGGTGGAAACCAATACGACGGCGGAGGGACGGGCAAGAAACCGGCGAGTTGCGATCATGATCGACTCGAATCGCCCGGAAGAACCGACCGAGATCAACGAGGCGAAGCCGGCTACTCGCTGATCCGGGTGACCGGACAGGTCAGGCCGAATCGATGATGCGACTACCTGTCGTGGATGCCGCCTGACCGTCCCGGCTGTAGAGCGATTGCTCGGACTCGCTGCGGGTCAGGATGGATAGCGCATCGCTGGTCTTTTGATGCAGGGCGTTGATCAGACTGCCATTCACTTCATTGATTTCGCGGGCTTCGCGAGCCACCTCGAGCAGCCCTGCCCAGAGTTTTGCCGACTCGGTATCGCGTGGGTGGGCGGCCAACCATGCATGCATGTCTGTCGTACTCTCCTGGCCCGGGGAGAGTGTCTGGGCGCGTTCTGCCCCAAGTGTGTTAAGGCTTTCCGCCAGGGCCAGCTTTTTCGTGTTGATATCGGCCAGTTCGTCACTGGTGCCGGCGCGCAGAATCTCCTGTTCGCGCAACAGCGTATCCCGGAAGCGAACGACCAGTGCTGCCTCGTTCTT
>CAIYYE010000165.1 GCA_903930395.1 uncultured beta proteobacterium | reverse complement strand
TGGGTGGCGCGCAGTTCGTCGCTCAGTCGGGTATCCATCAGAACTCCGCGTAGAGACGGCCGGGGTTGAGGATGCCCTTCGGATCGAAGGCGCGTTTCAGGCGACGATGGAGGGCAAGCAGGGCCGGCGACAGCGGCGCAAACGCCCCTTCCAGGCAGCGCAGCGATTCCGGCGCCCGATAGAGCACAGCATGGCCGCCAAGTCGGGCGGCGGCATCGCGAATCGCCGTCGGCTCGCCGGCATACCAGCGCAGCGCCCCGCCCCACTCGATGGCGCGCAGGCCGTCGAGACCGAGGCACGATGCCGTGGAGGGCACAGCTACTCGCCACAGCAACGGACTGGCAAAAGCCGGATGGCTCTGTTCGCGGATGGAAAGCCAGAAATTTTCGGCATCGGGTTGGGCGGCGGCGCCCAGTTTGCGTGTTGCCGCCTCGACCGCCGCCCGCGCCCCTGAAAGACGTAGCGAGAGCTGCCCGTCGTGCCAGAAGGAAGCGGAAACTGGCAGCGGCTGACCGCCCCACTCGTTGAGTCGTCGTATCGACTCGTCGGCGTCACAGGCAAAAACCAGCGTCGTTTCAGCCACCGGCCGGGGCAGCACCTTGAGGGTCGCTTCAGCGATGACGCCCAGCGTCCCGAGGCTGCCAGCGATCAGGCGCGACACATCGTAGCCGGCGACATTCTTCATGACCTGACCGCCAAAATCGAGCACCTGGCCAGTGCCATCGACCAGCTTCACGCCGAGCACGAAGTCACGCACGGCACCCGCCTGCTGGCGGCGCGGCCCGGCAAGACCAGCGGCGATGCAACCGCCCAGTGTCGCCCCGCCGAAATGTGGTGGCTCGAAGGCCAGCATCTGGCCCTGTTCAGCCAGCACCGCCTCGATCTCGGCCAGCGGCGTGCCACAACGGGCGGTGATATAGAGCTCGGTCGGCTCATGGGCGATGATGCCACGATAGCCTGAAACGTCGAGGACCTCGCCGGCCAGCAAGCCGCCGTAGAAGTCCTTGCTGCCCGCGCCACGGATGCGTAGCGGTGTCGCCCTCTCATGCGCCAGGCGGATGGCCGAAACGATGTCGTCGAGTTCTGACAAAACCGGCATCAGAAGCGCTCCAGTTCAGGAAATTTCACATCGCCGTGATGGACGTGCATGCGGCCGTATTCGGCGCAGCGGTGCAGGCTGGGCACGGCCTTGCCGGGATTGAGCAGGCCGCGTTCATCGAAGGCCGTCTTGACGCGGTGAAAGGCCTCAAGCTCCGGCGTCGCGTACTGGACGCACATCTGGTTGATCTTCTCGATACCGACCCCGTGTTCGCCGGTGATCGAACCGCCGAGCGCGACCGATAGTTCGAGAATCTCGGCACCAAAAGCTTCGGCCCGCTCCCAGTTGCCCGGCTGCGAGGCGTCGTACATGATCAGCGGGTGCAGGTTGCCGTCGCCGGCGTGGAAGACATTGGCGCAGCGCAGGCCGTATTTCTTTTCCATGGCGGCGATGGCCGACAACATCTCGGCCAGGCGCTTGCGCGGAATGGTGCCGTCCATGCAGTAATAATCCGGCGTGATGCGGCCAACCGCCGGGAAAGCCGCCTTGCGCCCGGCCCAGAAACGCAGGCGCTCGGCTTCGGACTGCGAGACGCGAATATCGCTGGCACCAGCGACCGTCAGCACCTCGATGACGCGGGCAATTTCCTCGGCGACTTCTTCCGGCGTACCGTCCGACTCACAGAGCAGAATCGCTTCGGCATTCATGTCGTAGCCCGCCTTGACGAAGGGCTCGACGGCCGCCGTCGCCGCCTTGTCCATCATTTCCAGGCCGGCCGGGATGATGCCGGCAGCGATGATCGCGGCGACCGCATCGCCGGCCTGCACAACGTCGTTGAAGGAAGCCATGACGACCTGAGCGAGTTCGGGCTTGGGCACCAGCTTGACGGTGACTTCGGTGACCACCCCGAGCATCCCCTCGGAGCCGATGAGCAGCGCCAGCAGGTCGTAGCCGGGCGAATCCGGTGCTTCCGAGCCGATCTCGAAAACCTCGCCTTCGATGCTGACGACGCGGATGCGCAGAACGTTGTGCACCGTCAGACCGTACTTGAGGCAATGCACGCCACCCGAGTTCTCGGCGACATTGCCGCCCAGCGTACAGGCGATCTGCGATGACGGATCGGGCGCGTAATAGAGGCCGAACGGTGCCGCCGCCTCCGACACGGCGAGATTGCGGACGCCGGGTTGAACGACGGCCAGGCGCGCTGCGCGGTCGACGCGCAAGATCTTGTTGAAGCGGGCCAGCGACAGCACGACACCCTGCGCATGCGGCATCGCCCCGCCGGACAAGCCCGTACCGGCACCCCGCGCGACAACCGGGACGCCAAGCTCGTGGCAGGTACGCAGGATGTCGATAACCTGCCCTTCTGTCTCGGGCAGGCAGACGGCGAGCGGCAGTTCGCGGTAGGCCGTCAGCCCATCGCATTCATAGGGGCGCAAATCCTCCTCGCCGAGCAACAGGCAATTCGCCGGCAGGAATAGCTGCAGGCGCCGGGCCAGGGCATCGCGGTCAGTCGAAAAAACGTGATCGGGAGCGGTCATGGACTTATTCTACGAGGATGGCGCGAAAGTCGTTGACGTTGGTGCGCGTCGGGCCGGTCACCAGCAAGTCACCGAGCCCGGCAAAAAAGCCCCAGGCGTCGTTGCCGGCAAGATGGCGGCGCGGATCGAGGCCGGCAGCGCGAGCCCGAGCCAGCGAATCCGGGCCGACGAAAGCACCGGCATTGTCCTCGCTGCCATCGATGCCGTCAGTATCTGCCGCCAGCGCATGGATACCGGACGCACCATCGAGCGCCAGGGCGAGGCCGAGCAGGAATTCCGTATTGCGCCCGCCGCGACCATGCCCCTTGAGCGTCACCGTCGTTTCGCCCCCGGAGAGCAGGACGCACGGCTTTCCGGCCGGAAAGCCATGCTGCGCAGAAGAACGCGCCATGCCGGCCATGACCTTGGCGACTTCCCGCGCTTCGCCTTCGATGGCGTCGCCCAGAATAAGCGGCGTGATGCCGAGTCGCTGCGCCTCGGCGGCAGCCGCTTCGAGCATCTGACGCGGGCTGGCAATCAGGCGGAAGGTGCTGCGGGAAAGACGCGGATCGCCCGGTTTGGGCGTTTCCAGTTCGCCTGAGGCCAGCCGCTGGCGCAGGGCACCGGGGAGTTCGATGCCGTAAAAATCCAGCACCTTGAGCGCATCGGCGGCTGTAGTCGGGTCGCCCACCGTCGGGCCGGAAGCGATGACGGCCGGGTCGTCGCCGGGCACATCGGAAATCGCCAGTGTCAGGACCGAGGCCGGCCAGGCGGCAGCAGCCAGCCGACCGCCCTTGAGGGCCGACAGATGCTTGCGTACGCAGTTGATCTCCCCGATGCTCGCCCCCGAGCGCAGCAGCGCCGAGGTGAGTGCCCGCTTTTGAGCCAGCGTGACGCCAGGCGCGGGTGCCGCGAGCAAGGCCGAACCGCCGCCGGAAATCAGGGCAAGAACGCGGTCTTCTTCATTCAAGCCGGAAACCAGCTCAAAAATGGAAAGCGCAGCCGCTTCGCCGGCGGCGTCCGGCACCGGGTGCGCTGCCTCGACGACCCGTATCCGCTCGCACGGCACGCCGTGGCCGTAACGCGTGACGACCAGGCCATCGAGCCGCCCGGACCAATGCTGCTCAACCGCCCGCGCCATCGCCGCCGATGCCTTGCCGGCGCCAATGACAATCAGCCGTCCGCCATCATCGGGCGGCAAATACGGCGGCACGCACAAGGCCGGATCAGCCGCCGCAATGGCGACATCGAACAGGCGACGCAGTTTTTCGCGAGGATTCATTCAGGCATCCAGCCCAGACCGGCTTCGGTCGTCGTCAGCGGCTTGTATTCGCAGCCGACCCAGCCGTCGTAACCCAGCCTGTCGAGCAAGGCAAAAAGAAAGGGGTAGTTGATTTCGCCCGTACCCGGCTCATGGCGGCCGGGATTGTCAGCGATCTGGATATGGCCGATGCGCCCGATATGGGCTTCAATCGTCCGCGCCAGGTCGCCCTGGATGATCTGCGCATGGTAGAGATCGAGTTGCAACTTGACGTTGCTGCGATCAATCGCATCGAGCAGCCGCACCGCCTTGTCGATGTCGTCCAGCCAGTAGCCCGGCATGTCGATGCGGCTGTTGATCGGCTCGATCATCACCGATGCGCCCACCGTGGCAAAGCGGTCGGCGGCAAATTGCAGATTGGCGACGTAAGTCGCTTCCAGTTCCGCCTCGGCTACCCCTTCGGGACGCAGCCCGGCCATGCAATGCACACGCTCGCAGTCGAGGACCATGGCGTAGTTGAGCGCCTGCTCGACACTTTCGGCAAACTCGCCCTGGCGGTGCGGCAGACAGGCCAGCCCGCGCTCCCCAGCCGCCCAGTCGCCGGGCGGCAAATTGAACAGCACCTGCTCGACATCGGCGGCCTTGAGCCATTCCGCCACATCATGCGCCGGCCAGTCGTAGGGAAAAAGGTACTCGACTCCC
>CAIYYE010000164.1 GCA_903930395.1 uncultured beta proteobacterium | reverse complement strand
CTGCGCATGGACCGCATCTGCGAAAACTCGTTGAAGATCGCCAATTTCCTCAAGGGCCACGCCAAGGTCAGCTGGGTCAATTACGCCGGCCTGCCCGAGCACAAGGATCACGCCCTGGTACAGAAGTACATGGGTGGTCGCGCTTCCGGCATCCTCAACTTCGGTGTCAAGGGTGGTCGTGATGGCGGCGGCAAGTTCCAGGATGCGCTGAAACTCGTCACCCGCCTCGTCAATATCGGCGATTGCAAAACCCTGGCCTGCCACCCGGCGTCGACCACCCACCGCCAGCTCTCCCCGGAAGAAATGACCAAGGCCGGTGTCTCGGAAGACATGATCCGCCTGTCGGTCGGCATCGAGCACATTGACGACCTGATCGCCGATCTGGATCAGGCGCTCAACGCCGCCTGATGGATCGCAGCTCCCTGACAAACCCGGCCGCGCGCCGGGTTTGTTTTTGTGGTGCTGGAAAGCAGCGCAAAGTCGAACTACTATCGTCAGGTCAATGACAGGCTGTTCATCCGGCATGCCACTTCATCAAGGAGGAATGCATCATGCGAGTCCATCTCATCAGCACGCTCCTGCTCGGCCTTGCCCTGGCCCCGACGGCCGTCATGGCAGACGCCCCGGACGACCAATCGGCCCTGGCCGGCCTCAAGACTGCCAAGGTAGCCTTCGACCTCAAGGATGGCGATGGGCGCCAGATGCTCTATCGACTGAACATCATCGATGAAACACGCCAGTCGCTGATCAAGCAGGGTGTTCAGCCCGAATTCGTCCTGACTTTCCGCGGACCGGCGACCAAGCTCGTGCAGACCGACCTGCGCGAACTCAGTGCCGAGGAGCGCCCACATGCCGTGAAAATTGCTGCGAAACTGGCTGACATGAAACGCGCGCCCGGTATCCAGAGCCTGGAACAATGCGCCGTCGCCGTCCGCGACCAGGGCGTCAAGGCCGAAGCCGTCCTGCCTGAAATCCGTATTGTCGGCAATGCCTGGATTTCGTTGATCGCTTATCAGGCGAAGGGTTACGCCTACATCGCCCCGTAGAGCCAGCCTGACAACCGAACTCAGACCTTGGTCGGCGCGTCCTCAGGCAAGGGCGGTTGCGGCCGGCTCATGACATAGAGCACGCCAGCGCAGGCGCCCAGAAAAGCGACCGAGGCGAGTGCGCTGGGCACCCAGCTATCGGCCAGGCCGCGCTCCATCCACAGCCAGATAAACAGGCCAAAGGCCGGCAAGGCCAGCAGGGCACAAAATGCCGCCGTGGCCAGCGCCACTTTTTGCCCGATATGACGTTTTAAATCACTCATTCAACTTCCTCTACCATGAGCCAGACTGAGCGATTGTCACGCGCGTCGCTGGTTGAAAGCGTGAGCGCGCCGCCCTGGTTGCCGCTGGCCTGACGGCCGCTGCCGCCCAGCTCTATCCATTCGCCGAGGCGTCCGGAGACGGTCGTCGACAGGCGCTGGCTGTTGATGCTGCCATAGCCACCCTGGCTGGATGCCTGCTGGCTGATTTCGAGCCTTACCCGGTCGCCATTGACCCTCGGCATGGCGTAAAAGCCACGGCCGACATCCTGGTAGACCATGGTTTCATTGACTACCGCACCGCCGGGGCCGATCACGACCTGGCGCATGGGAATGGGCAGGGAGCGGCCGACCTGGATGAAGGCTTGCCCACCGTCGACGGTCTGCACCATCTGCGCTGCGCTTTCGCCGCGAATGCTCTTGGTGTCCCAGACCGTGGCCGAGCCGCTGCTCCGCCGGGTGCTGCCGAGAACGACCTGGCCACTGGCTTCGGCACCCCGCGAGTTTTCTTCGGCTTGCCGGTTTTGCGCAATACGGATGATCAGACGGCGGCTCGAGATGTCGATGGCGGCCAGGGCACGCTTGATATCGGCCCGATTGCGCGGCGAGGCCTTGAGGAAGAGCTGGTTGTTCATGCCGCTCAGCGTGCCGCCCGGTTCAAGCAGGGGCATCAGGGCGGGCAACACCTCGTCGGCGTTCTTGCTGCGCAGTTCGATGATTTCGACCTGTTGCGCCGCGACCAGCCCGATCCAAAGCGCCATGGCCAGCGTGAACAGAAACTTCAGGGTGCATTTCATAAGGCTATCCTCAGGGCGCGACAATGTGTGGCAGGGCCAGATATTCGCGCGAGTTCATTTCAGTCAGGCGACTGACTGTACGCTTGAATTCACTGGCCTGGGTGCCTTCGGTGTAAAGATCGTCGGCAGCGCAATCGGCGGTGGCAATGAGCTTGACCTTGTTGTCGTAGAAGACATCGACCAGCCAGGTGAAGCGCCGGGCTTCCGAGGCCTGGTGTGCGGTCATTTTCGGTATGTGCGAGAGCAATACCGTATGGTAGGCGCGGGAGATTTCGAGGTAGTCGTTCTGCGAACGCGGGCCACCGCACAAGGTCCTGAAATCGAACCAGATCACGCCATGGCCGCGGCGGACGGTCTCGATGTTGCGCCCCAGTATCTCGACAGAGCCGCCCTTCTTGCCCTCCTCGCCGGCCACCATGCGGAAGTAGTCGAGCATCTTTGCTTCTGCCGCAGCATCGGCCGGATGGTGGAAAATTTCGACCTGTTCAAGGGCGCGCAGGCGGTAGTCGATACCGGAGTCGACTTCGTAGACATCAAGATGTTTCTGCAGCAGGGCGATGGTCGGCAGGAAACTTTCGCGGTGCAGGCCGTTCGGGTAAAGCATGGACGGCGGGTAATTAGAGGTCATGACGACGATGACGCCATTGGCGAACAGGCCATCCATGAGGCGGCCGAGAATCATGGCATCGGCGATGTCGGAGACGTGAAATTCGTCGAAGCAGAGCAGGCGGACTTCCTTGGCAATGGCTTCTGCCAGGCGCAGCATGGGGTCGGGCTCACCCTTGTATTTCTCGAGGTCGCGGTGAATCTGCTGCATGAAGGAATGGAAGTGCAGACGCTTCTTGCGGCGATAGGGCACCGAATCGTAGAAACAGTCCATCAAAAAGCTTTTGCCGCGCCCCACCCCGCCCCAGAAATAGATGCCCTTGGGCGGCGTTGGCGGCGACAGCAGGCGCTTGAAGGTGCTGCTGCGATTGACCTTGAAGGCGAGCAGATTGCCATACAGGCTCTGCAGGGCATTGGCTGCGGTCATCTGGGCGGCATCGGCCATGTAGCCACGGGCATCGAGCAGGTTTTTGTAGGCGTCGAGCATGCCCTGGGCGGCGACGTTGAGTTTTTTATGCGGCATCGTGGTGATTCAAGTGTGGGGAGAAACGTATTCTGCCAAAGAAAAAGGCGGGTGCGTTACCGCAACCCGCCTTTTGCGCAGCCAGCTGGCTGATTAGAAGTTCAGCGTGCGCTTGTCGCAGGCCAGCGCGGCTTCGTGCACGGTCTCCGACAGGGTCGGGTGAGCGTGGCAGATGCGCGCCAGATCTTCGGAAGCACCACCGAATTCCATTGCCACAACAGCTTCGGCAATGATTTCAGAAGCGTTGGCACCGATGATGTGCACGCCGAGGATACGGTCGGTCGCCTTGTCAGCCAGCACCTTCACAAAACCGGACGGATCGCCCATACCGAGCGCCCGGCCGTTGGCCAGGAAGGGTACCTTGCCAGCCTTGTAGGCAACGCCTTCGGCCTTCAGTGCCTGCTCGGTCTTGCCGACCCAGGCGATTTCCGGCGAGGTGTAGATGACCCAGGGAATGGTGTCGAAATTGCAGTGACCGGCCTGGCCAGCCATCAGTTCGGCAACCATGACACCTTCTTCATGCGCCTTGTGGGCCAGCATCGGACCACGCACAACGTCGCCAATCGCCCAGACG
>CAIYYE010000163.1 GCA_903930395.1 uncultured beta proteobacterium | reverse complement strand
CTACGAGACGCCTTTCGGGGTCCCCATGAGAGGCGCTGAGCAACGCAGGAACGTCGGGGGCCTTCGGCGAGGACTGTCTGAGGGCGCAGCCCGAGTTCCGCAGCCGCCCGACGTTTCGAGTAGCGCAAGGGACCGGCGCAGCCGGCGCCGACCCTGGGGTCGCCTTCTTTTTGGCTACTTTTTCTTGGCGAAGCAAGAAAAAGTACGCCCGCCAGCAAGGCGGAACCCCAAGCCAATTTGTCGACTACCTCCCCCTAGCCGGACCAACTAAAACAAAAATCGGGAAATCACCAAAAATCCGTGATTTCCCGATTTCTCTGCCGGCGGGTTTCACCGCCCCATACTGATTACTGCTTGATTGCTTCGACAGCGATGTCGATGGTCACCTCGTCGCCGACGTAGGGTGCGTACTTGCCCATGTTGAAGTCGGTGCGCTTGACGGTGACGGTGGCGTTGCCGCCGATGGCGTCCTTTTTCATCATCGGGTGCGGCATGGCGTGGAAGCCAGTCACTTTCAGGGTGACCGGCTTGGTGACGCCCTTGAGGGTCAGGTTGCCTTCGATGCTGGCCGGTTTGTCGCCTTCAAAAACCACCTTGGTGGACTTGAACGTGGCGGTCGGATACTTGGCGGTATCGAGGAAGTCTTCACCCTGGATATGCTCGTTGAAGGTCGCGGAACCGGTGCTTACCGACTTGGTGTCGATGACGAGGTCGACCTTGGCGGTCTTGGCTGCCTTGTCGAGGACGATGGTGCCGGTGGTCTTGTCAAAGCGGCTCATCTGGACCGAGTAGCCGAAGTGGCTGTACGAGAAACGCGGGAAACTGTGGGTGCCGTCCAGCGTGAAGGTTTCCGGTGCGGCGAGGGCCGGGCTGGCGGCGGCAATGGCGAGGACGAGGGTGGCGAGTTGTTTTTTCATGGTGATTCTCCTGTTGTGGGTTGGGGTTTATTTCGGTGAAGCGGTGATACGAAACTTGATCACGACATCGTTGGCCACGATGTCGAACTTGGCCCAGGCGCCTTCGCCGATGGCAAAGTCGGCGCGGCGGATGGTGAAGCTGCCGTCAAAGACGCCCGTGTTGCCCTGGGTCGTGAAGGTGGCCGGCACGACGACATCCTGCGTCTTGCCCTTGATGCTGAGCTGACCGGCGACTTCGTATTTGTTGCCGCCCAGCGCCTTGACGCTGCCGGAAACGAAACGCGCGGTCGGGAAAGCCTTGGTGTTGAACCACGGCTTGCCGGCCACTTCCTGGTCGCCTTCCGGGGCGCCGGTATCGACGCTGCCAAGATCGACGTCGAAGCTGGCCTTGGCGGCGGTCGGCTTGGCCGGGTCGAAATTGAGCTGGCTGGAAAACTTCTTGAATTTCCCGTCGACCGCGACCCCCATCTGTTTGTAGACGAAAGTGACGGCACTCTTTTCAGCTTGAACCTGGGTGAATTCGACGGCCTGCGCGGCAGGCACAAGCGCAGCGACGGCGAGGGCAAAGGCGAAACGTTTCATGCTTGGTTCTCCTTGGAATGACGGGGCAACATGCGGGTCAGGATGTCGTCCTTGTCGATGAAGTGATGTTTCAGGGCAGCGCCGATGTGGCCGACCAGCACGGCGATGAAGAGCAGGTTCAGGCTTTGGTGGACGGTGGCCAGCAGGTCGCCCAGTTCCTTGTTCTTGTCGAGCAGGTCGGGAATGGGCAGTAGGCCGAACCAGACGGTCTGGAAACCCTTGGCCGAACTCATCAGCCAGCCCGACAGCGGGATGGCGATCATTAGTCCGTAGAGCGCCAGGTGGCCGGCATGGGCGGCCAGCTGCATGATCTTCGGCATGCTTTCAGGCAGCGCCGGCGGGCGATGCGTAAAACGCCAGATCAAGCGGATAAAGACGAGCAGGAAGGCGCTGACTCCGGCCCACTTGTGCCAGGAGTAGAGTTTCAGCTTGTCCGGCGAGAGTGGCAGATCGTGCATGTAGAAGCCGAGTGCAAGCAGGCCAAAAAGCAGGATAGCCATCAGCCAGTGCAGGGCCTTGGCGGTGCTGGTGTAGTGCTGGGACATGCTCAGGCTCCTTGCTTTGGCGAAAAGGAATAGGCATCCATGGCGATGACGAAGTTGTCGATCCCGGCATGGAAACGGCGGGCTTCGGCGTTTTCGCCGCCGGCACCGAGTGCGACATACAAGGGCAGCAAATGTTCATCGCTCGGGTGGGCCTGCGCGGCACCCGGTGCTTGCCGGCGATAGTCGAGCAGATTGTCGATCTCGCCAGTGTGAAGCTTGTCGGCCAGCCAGTCGGTGAAGTGGCGCACATAGGTGGGTGTCTGACCGCCGCTGCGGGCTGCCATCTGGTAGTCGCGCAAATTGTGGGTGACATTGCCCGAGGCGATGACGAGAAAGCCGCTGGCAGCCAGCGGGGCGAGCGCCTGACCGAGTTGGTAGGCGGCTTGCGGGCCACCATGGCTCTGGATGGAAAGCGGGATGACCGGCACGTCGGCATCGGGGAACATCAGGCGCAGCGGTACCCAGGCGCCGTGGTCGAGACCGCGTCCGGCATCGGTGGCGACCGGCAGGCCGGCGGCCTTCAGGGCGGCGACGACTTCTTCGGACGCCTCGCGGCAGCCGGTAGCCGGGTAGCGGATGTCGTACAGTTCATCCGGGAAACCCCAGAAATCGTGAATCGTTTCCGGACGTTCGGCAAAACCGACGGTCGGTACGGCCGTATCCCAATGGGCGCTGACGATGACGATGGCGCGCGGCAGGGGCAGCGCGCCTGCCATGTTGACCAGGGCGGCGCCGGCCGCACCCGGGTTGAGGGCGAAGGTCGGTGCACCGTGCGGGACAAAAAGGCTGGGTTGAATCTGTGTCATTGCTGCAACTCCTGTGGCGATGGCTGCACTGTATGCCCCTTATTTGCATTGAAATAGCCGACAATGTGCAAATTACTATTGCTGGAATTGCAACAATGGATAGACTCGATGCGATGAAGCTTTTTGTCCGGGTGGCCGAACTCGGCAGCTTTTCGGCCGTGGCGCAGCAACTTGGTGTTGCCCGTTCCGTCGTGACGCGACAGATCGCCGCGCTGGAGGCGCATCTCGGCGTCAAGCTCATGGCCCGCAGTACGCGGCGCCTGGCATTGACCTCGGGCGGCACGGCCTACCTGGAGAAATGCCGGGTCATCCTCAACCTCGTCGACGCTGCCGAAACCGGCGTCGCCGAGGAGCGCCTGAATCCGCGCGGCAACATCCGCATCAGCCTGCCGCTGAGCTACGGCATGAAACGGCTGGCGCCCATCCTCCTCGATTTTTCACAACGCTATCCCGAGGTTTCGCTCGACATGGACTTCAGCGACCGCCGCGTCAATCTGATCGAGGAAGGCATAGACCTGTCGATCCGCATCACGCGCCGGCTGGAGTCCGGCGATGTGGCGCGCAAGCTCGGCTCCAGCCGACTGCTCGTCGTTGCTTCGCCGGACTATCTCGCCCGTCACGGATGCCCGGAAACTCCGGCCGAACTGGCTCACCACGTTTGCCTGGGCTACACCAACGCCGGCAGCAGCCAAGTCTGGCCCTTCATGGTCGATGGGCAACTGGAGAACTTTCATATCCGCAGCCGCCTCAATGCCAACAATGGCGACGTGCTCACCGAAGCAACCGCGCAGGGGCTGGGCATCAGTTGCCAGCCGGATTTCATTGCCGATACGTTTCTGGCCAGTGGCCGGGTCGAGGAAATCCTCGCCGATTATCCGATTCCGGCGCTGGGCATCTACGCCATGTTGCCGAGCAATCGGCATGTCCCGCACCGGGTCCGGGTGCTCATGGATACACTGGCCGAGCGGCTGGCGGCGTAACGATTGTCCAAAAACTGTTTCCTGCCGCACAATTCTTTACTGAACTGTGCCAACCAGCGTCATGACCGGGCGTTAACCTCCCTGTGCCAGCCAAAGCTTGTGGCTGACTTTTTAATCGATCGAAAGGGTAGAAACATGGGAATCGTATGGACCATCGTCCTTGGTTTCGTGGTTGGCGTCATCGCCAAACTCCTGCATCCGGGCAAGGACAACATGGGCTTCATCGCCACGGTCCTGCTCGGTATTGGCGGGTCATTCATGGCTGGCATGCTGGGCCAGGCCTTCGGCTGGTACCAGGCTGGCGAGGGGGCAGGCTTCATTGCTTCGGTCGTGCTTGCCATCGTCCTGCTGGCGATTTACGGTCGGATCAGCAACAAGGCACCGTGATGAAAAAATATGTCGCCACCCTGCTTGCCGGCTGCTGTGCCGGCCTCACCGCTCAGGCCGGGGCGCTCGTCGATCTGTCGGCCGAGGCCAGTCGGCCAGCCGCCAACGACATGGTGCGGGCCAGCGTTTATGGCGAAGTCAGCGGCAAGAACCCGGCCGAACTGGCGCAGCGCCTGAATACGGATATCGCCGAGGCCCTGAAGCTCATTCGCAGCAAGGCCGGTGTCTCGGTCAAAAGCGGCCAGCAGTCGACGTATCCGGTCTATGGCCAGACCCAGAAAATCGACGGCTGGCGCATGCGCAGCGAACTGATCCTCGAATCGAAGGATCAGGCCAGTGTCTCCGAACTACTCGGCAAGTTGCAGCAGATGCGCCTGGCGGTCGGTGAAGTCAGCCTGCGGCCCTCGCCGGAAACCCGCCGCAAGGTCGAGGATGAGGCGACCCGCGAGGCGATTCGCGCTTTTCAGAGTCGGGCAGTCGTCATCGCCGAACAGCTGGGCAAAGGCTGGAAGATCAAGCAACTCAACGTCCAGCAGGGCGGCGGCATGCCCATGCCCCTGATGCGCGCGACGCGGGCGGCGATGGTCGCCGATGCCGCACCGGCCCCGCTCGAGGCCGGTGAGAGCCTGGTCACGACGCAGGTCAGCGGGCAGATTGAGCTGGCTGATTGAAGCGAATCACCACGCCCGAGGGCGGGGTGCAGGCTTTCAGAAGCGCAGCGTTGACCGCAACATGAAGCTGCGCCCGAGTTGCGGCATTTGCCAGCGGGTCAGGGCTGTCGTGTTGTCGATGGCGACCGGGTCGGCATAACTCTGGTTGAACAGGTTGTAGATGCCTAGCGAGGTATCCCAGTTGCGGCCAGCCGGGGCATAACTGAGGTTGAGATTGACAAGCAGGTAAGGAGCGACCCGTTCCGTGCCTTCATACGCCTTGCGGGCGCTAATCCATTGCCCTTCGGTACCGGCCATGAGGTGGGGGATGCCGGTCGGCACGGCGAGGTTGAGCTTGAGCATGTGGCGAGGCGAATTGTCCAGCGCGCCATTTTCGTCGGTGGTCCGCTGCAGCGAGTAACCCGTGCGCAGTCGG
>CAIYYE010000162.1 GCA_903930395.1 uncultured beta proteobacterium | reverse complement strand
CTGCGGCCAGGAAGTCAGCAAAGCCGGCGGCCGGCGGCAAGGCGAAGCCAGTCGCCAAAAAGCCTGCGGCCAAAAAAGCGGCGGCACCGCGCAGCAAGGGTGGCGGCGCCAAGGCAGGACACAAGGCCGGGGCGAAAAAGCGCTAAGCGCCAGTCTCGGGGTGATGCGTCGGCGGATCGATGAGGTCCGCCGCCTTGAGTGCGATGGCGGCAGCCTGCTCGGCGTTGAGGCCGGGCAGCTGCTCGGCCAGCCACTCCAGTGAAGCGCCGGGAATGATGTGCTTGGCGGCGGCGATGTCGGCGGGTAGTGCGGGGTCGTCGGGGCCGCTACCGAGATGGCGGGCAGTGTCGACACAAAGCCGTGACAGGTTGGCGCGGGTATTGTCGATGCCGCGGATGAGCTGGGTCAGCAAGGTCGGCAGATTCCAGATCAGGGCGCATTTGAGGGTCAGATCCTTGAAACGGAAGCCGCAGGTGTCGACCTGGGCCTGCAGCGAGCGTGCCGAGTGGCCCGAGTGCAGGGCTTCCAGTGCGGCCAGTGGCAAGTCTTCGGCGAATGACCAGAGGAGCAGTTCGCCGATTTCGGCGAGCAGCGAAGCCATGGCGATTTCGTCGGGTGAAATGTCGGCCCGAGCCGCCCCCCAGCGCAAGGCCAGGCGGCTGGCCTGGTGGGCCCGTGCCTCGCATTCGGCCAGGCCGGCGTTTGATTCATCGGTTTCCGGGCTGTCGAGCATGAGCTTGTGCACGGCGTCGGTGCCCAGTTGCATGACCGTGCCCAGCGGGTTGGTGGTTTCATGTCCGAGGCGCTGGGCGCGGTGGCCTTCAGCCTCGCGCAGCAGGCGCAGGCAAAGGAAGGGATCGGCTGCCGCAATGTCAGCCAGATCGATGGCAGCCAGCCGTTCGCCGTGTTCGGCCTCAAGTTCGAGCAGGCGCGCTTTCGAGCGCGGCATGCAGGGCAGGTCGTGGCTGCTCAGATAGGCCGCCCATTGGTCTACGCCCCAACGTTTCTGATGTTCGGACAGCACGTCATTTCTCCGTTTGATGCAATGAGTTGACAGTCAATCGCATTACCAAATTTAACAATTACATTACCATCAAGCCAAATGGCGGGGGGTAAAATTAAATTTTCCGTAACAGTGTTCGGAACAAAAATGGTTTGGCAGCCGGTAGTATTCGATCCCTTGAAGGCGGCGACTTCAGCAAAAGCATCCGCCGAGCTGGTCGACTATTGGCTGGCAACCGGCAAGTTGCCGCCGGAGCTGGTGACTGGCCACCAACTGATTGATTTCGAGCATTCTTTCCTTATTTCCATCATCGCCGATTTGCGCCGTGTCTGTAAGGACTATACCGGCCTGCGTGATTGTGTTTCCTGCGGCGAAGACCAGCAGCGGCGTTGCGAGGGCCAGGTGGTGGGCATGCTGGGCGATCTCTTCGCCTTCATCCTCGAGCATTTCAAGACCGAAGAAGCGGTGATGCGTGATTCGCTGATGCTGATGATCGATCGTGATGTCTGTCAGGCGCACATGGAAGATCATGCGGCGATTTCGTCTGCGGTGCACAAAATTGTGTCATCGCTCGATACGCAACACGTCGTGTCACGGATTCGCGAACTGGATACCGTGCTGGTGTGCTGGTTGTCCAACCACACGGCGCTGCACGATCAGCTCCTGGTGCGCTGGGTTTCCCGCGTGGATTCACCGACCAGGGATTGGTGATTGCCGGATGAATCGACGGCGCAGCTTGCTGGCGCGGTAAAATTCGCCATCCGGTTTTTCGAAAGCAGCCATGTCCTCCCGCCTGATCTACGGTTTTCACGCCGTTACCGCCAAACTTCGCCACGACCCGGAGTCGGTCAAGGAAATCGTCATCGATGCGACGCGTCACGACGCTCGGGCACGCGACCTTCTGGCCCATGCCGAATTGCAGGGCGTCAAGGTCATCGGTGCCGACGGCAAGCGTCTTGACGGCATGGCGCCGGGTGCCAAGCACCAGGGGGTTCTTGCCCGCATCGAGGGAGATCGTAAACTGGCCCACCTCGACGATGTGCTCGATACTCTCGAAGAGCCGGCTTTCCTGCTCGTCCTTGATGGCATTACCGACCCGCGCAACCTCGGCGCCTGCCTGCGCGTCGCCGATGCGGCGGGTGTCCATGCCGTCATCGCCCCGAAGGATCGCGCCGTCGGCCTGACCGATGTGGCGGCCAAGACGGCCTGTGGTGCGGCGGAAACGGTGCCTTACGTGATGGTCACCAATCTGGCGCGGACGCTGCGCGAATTGCAGGAACGCGAAATCTGGGTGATCGGCACGGCCGGTGAGGCGGAGAGCGATCTCTATGCGGCTGAATGGCCGAAAGCGACGGCCTGGGTGCTCGGTGCCGAGGGCGAAGGCATGCGCCGTCTGACGCGTGAAAATTGCGACCAGCTGGTCAAGATACCGATGCATGGCTCGGTCGAAAGCCTCAATGTTTCCGTCGCGGCAGGGGTCTGTCTGTTTGAGGCGCGTCGGCGTCTGGGCTGATGCCGGTCCGGCAGCGGGGGCAGCTCGACGATAGCTATGACGCATGATTCATGCGTGGTGGCTTTCGAGTTTTTGATGTATTCTGAGCTATTGTCATATTGCCTGTTGCCAAGAGTCAGCCCTGATGGAAGCGTCCATTCCCACTGTTGCCGGTCGTGCCATACCCTGGATGGTGCGCGGCCGTCGTTGGTGGTTGGTGCTGCTGCTCATCTGGGCAATGCTCATCGGATTTTCGCTGCAGTCCCATATCGATGAGGCGAGCGAGAAGGCGACGGCGGTTGCTACCGAGGGTGCCCGGAACATGTTCCGGATGGTCTTGCTGACGCGCAACTGGAATGCCAGTCACGGTGGCGTCTATGTGCCAGTGACGCCGACCACACAGCCCAATCCCTACCTTGAGCACCCGCGCCGGGATGTCACGACAAGTGACGGGACCGCGCTGACCATGATCAACCCGGCCTACATGACGCGCCTGATCGGTGAAACGGCCGAGGTGGCGTCGGGGGCCGTATTCCGCCTGAGCAGCCTGCGCCCGATCCGGCCGGGGAATGAGCCGGATGAATGGGAGCGTCAGGCGCTGCTCTCCTTCGAGCAAGGGGTCAAGGAAGTCACCGGTGTCGAACGCGGGCCGCAAGGTGTGATGCTCCGTTACATGGCGCCCTTGCAGGTCAAGAAAAGCTGCATGGCCTGCCATGCCAAGCAGGGGTACCAGGTCGGCGATATCCGTGGCGGTCTCAGCGTTTCCCAGCGTTATGAGCCGATCGAGGAGGTGGTGCAGGAGGGAACTCGGACTACGCTGATCAATCACGCCATCGAATTCGTTATCGTGGCGCTTGCCGGCTGGCTGCTCCTTGAAATGCTTCGTCGTCGCTGGTTCGAACTAGCCGGCAAGGTGGAGGAGCTGGAGGCTTCGCACCGGCAGTTGCTGCAGTCGGAAAAAATGGCATCCATCGGCCAGCTGGCGGCCGGCGTGGCCCACGAAATCAACAACCCGGTCGGTTTCGTCAATTCCAACCTTGGCTCGCTCAAAAACTATAGCCAGCAAATGATTGCCTTGCTGGAACGTTGCCGTAGCGGACAGGCCAGCGAGGCCGATTTTGTCGCCATCGAATTCGACTATCTCAAGGAAGATTTGACCGCGCTGCTCAACGAGTCACGCGAGGGGCTGGAGCGGGTCAAGAAGATAGTCGTCGACCTCAAGAATTTTTCGCGGGTCGACGAGTCGGCCTGGCAGGAAGCCGACCTCAATGGCGGTATCGAAAGCACCCTCAACGTCGCCTGGAACGAACTCAAATACAAGGCCGACGTCATCCGCGAATTCGGAGAGTTGCCGCCTGTGCCCTGTGTCGTGGCGCAGATCAACCAGGTCGTGATGAATCTGCTGGTCAATGCCGTTCATGCCATCGAAACGCATGGCACGATTACCGTGCGTACCGGCCATGATGACGCCTGGGCGTGGATTGAGGTGGCCGATAGCGGCAAGGGAATGACACCGGCCGTCATGCAGCGCATCTTCGAACCGTTCTACACGACCAAGCCGGTCGGCAAAGGGACGGGGCTTGGTCTGTCTTTATCCTACGATATCGTCAAGAAGCACGAGGGTCGCATCGAGGTCAGCAGTGAAGTCGGCGTTGGCTCGACCTTCCGTATCATCCTGCCCTTGCATGGTCGGAAGGCCGATACGCAATAGCGCCAGGGCGATGCTCAGGATTCAGCGCGCGCGATCGAGATCGGCCCGGTTCTTCTCGTCGATGTAAATGCCTGTTGCGCCCGGTCGGCTGCTGGCAAAACAGCTGATTTCGACATTGGCCAGGGCTTTGGCCTTGTGCAGCACGTCGACGGCGCAACGTCCGAAAACGCTGTCGATGGTGGCCAGCAGGTTGCGGGCATAGGGGCTTTCCAGCTTGCCGTCGAGGATCAGGTTGGCGAGCAGCACGCCATCCGGTTTGAGCACCCGGCGGGTACCGGCCCAGAACTCGCGGGTGACGAGATGGCTGGGAATCGAGGTATGCGAACTATAGACATCGACGACCACGGCATCGAAGCGGCGCTCGCTGCTGGCGACGAAGCGGCGGGCATCGTCGGCAATGAATTCGCCGCGCGCCGGTTCGCGCAAAAAGTGCTTCTCGGCAATGCTGCGGATGGCCGGATCGATATCGACATAGGTGTAGCGGTTGAGTGGTTCGCGATGCGACAGCGTGAAACCGCCGGCGCCCAGCACCAGAATGTCCTTGCCTTTGAAGCCGAGGTCATCGAGCAGGATCTGGCGCAGGTGCCGGATATAGCGCGTGTAGTTGGGCGGCTCGGAATCGTCGAGCAGCGAGGCCGTCGACTTGTTGACCCAGAAGGCGCGCGGGTCTTTCTGCGCCGGCAGATCGACGGGGCCGATGACATATTCGGCGTAGGCTGTATCGGCGGTGACCTCATGCTGCAGGTTGAAGCCGGCCGCGATGATCGCCACAAGGCCGGAAAAAACGAGCATTTTCAGATCGTGCCGGGCCAGGAGCAGGGTGCCGACGAGCAGCCCCAGCGCACAGGCGAAGACCGCCGCCGAAACCCCCAGCCATTGCATGACGAGCAGCGACAGGCTGAGCGAACCGAGGAAGGAGCCAAGCGTGGACCAGTACAGCGCCATGCCGCTTGCCTCGCCGGTGCGCCCGGTTTTCATGAGGTTGGTCAGGATGGGCACGGTCTGGCCGAGCAGCCAGGCCAGCGGACAGAGCACGCCGCCGATGAAGACGAGGTAGGCGATAAGCACCGGCTGGAGGTGGGCGAACATCCAATCGACGCTGATCCCTGCCAGCCCGATGCCGGCCAGCGCCGCGGCGATCAGGAAATTGCGGGCGACAATGTTGAGATAATTGGCGGCGACCTTGCCGCCCGAGGCGTAACCGAGCGCCAGCGCGAGCAGGAAAAAGCCTATGGTCGGCGCCGTGACAACGATGGAACTGCCGACATGCGGCACCAGTCTGCGCAACGCGATGACTTCGGCGCCGAGCG
>CAIYYE010000161.1 GCA_903930395.1 uncultured beta proteobacterium | reverse complement strand
GCTGCTGTTCATGCGATAAACGCCGTCCCAGCTACCGCGCAAAATGCCGTGAATGCCCCAGCCATCGCCACCCTTCTTGTCGAATTCGGCCTGCATGGTGTTGCGGAACTTGGCCAGCCCGGCATGCTCGCGATGTGCCGTATGGTTCTCATAGGTCACATCGACCTGCCAGGGCGAAGACTCTTCGCCCATGGACGGCAGGTCGGCCGCGAAGGCCTGGGTTGCGAAAGTGGCGGAGAGCGCTGCCGCGATGAGCGTCAGACGCCTTCCAGTGTTTTGTTTTGTCTCCATGGATCAAACCCCCAATGGTGTTGTTAAAAGAAAAGTTTGCTGTTCCCCCGGTCTTCCGGAGTGTTGTTAATCGTTTTCCAGGACACCGTCTTCGTCGTAATGCACGGCCGTCACAAACTTGGGTTTGAAGACGACGCACCATGACGGCACGATCAGTACGGCAGCGATCGCGTTGACGATGAGCATGAAAGAAAGCAGGATCGCCGCGTCCGACTGGAAGCGCAGGTCGGACATGAAGATCCACATGACGACGCCGGCAATCAGCGTCACCGCCGTGAAACTGACGGCGTAACCGGTGGTGGCGACAGCGGTGATGACGGCCTTCTTCATGTCGCGCATCACGGCGTACTCCTCGCGGATGCGGTCCATGAAATACACGGCGTAGTCGATGCCGACACCGACGCCGACGGCAATGACCGGCACGGTGTTTACACTGATCCCGATGTTGAGCGCACCCATGTAGGCATAGGTCATCAACGTCGAGAACAGCATCGGCAGGATCATCAGCCAGCCGGCGTGCAGCGAGCTGTAATAGACCATGACGATGAAGAAGGCGAGCAGCATGACCGCCGGGATGATGATCATGTGGTCGGTGTGCAGAGCCTGGTTGCCGGCCGCCGTGACGCCGATGATGCCGCCACCCAGTTCGATGTGCAGACCCGGCACCTCGGCTTCGATCTTCTTGATGCCTTCCTCGGCCAGGGCGACGATGCGGTTGATCGTCTCGGCCTGGTGGTCCTTGTAGTAGAAGACCATGTTGGCTTCGTTTTCGTCTGAAGTGACGAATTCCTTCAAGGCGCCCGGAATCGGGCTGGAGGCCATGTAGGCGAACATCAGGCCGCCGATTTCGTCGGCCGTGTCAGGCAATTGCATCCAGCGCGGGTCGTCGTTGTGGGTCAGCTTGTTGACCACGCGCAGGACGCCCGGCATGGCCTTGGTGCCGCCCAGTGTCGGGTCGGACAGCATGTGGGCCTGGAAGCGCTCAATCGCCGCCATGACGTCGGGGCGCTTGATGCCACCCTTCTCATCGGTCCGCGCTGCGACATGCAGTTCCTCGGAGCCCGGGAAGCGCGTGTTGATCGCCTTGGTCGACACGTTGTAATCGTGGCTCAGGTGCAGCAGCGGCGAGCCCGGCTCGGATTCGCCGAGTTGCACCTTGCTCACGAAGTAGGTGCCGCCGATGGCGCCGATCAGGGTGAGGATCAGGATGGAACGGGCGCCACCATCAGTGCCGCCGGTCAGGGCCATGGCCCTGCCGAGGAAGGCACGGATGCCTTCGTTACCGTTATGGTGATTCTTCGGCGCCGGCAGGATGGTCAGGGCCAGCGGGACCATGAAGTGCACCGTGAAGATCACCGAGAAGCCCCAGAAACCAGCAGCCAGACCGAGCTTGAAGTTGAAGGGCGCAGCACCGAGCATGAGGACGGCGATACCGACCGCGTCAACGATGATGGCCAGCGAACCGGGACGGAACAGGGCATCGAGCGCATTGCGGGCGGCCTTCTTGCCGTCATGGACTATCGCCAGCTCCTCGTAATAGCGCACGACCAGTTGCACGCCGTGCGAGGTGGCGCGGGCGGCGATCAGGAAGGGAATCGGCAGGGAGAGCGGCTCGAGGTTGATGCCCATGGCGGCCATGAAGCCAAGGCCCCAGATTGACGACAGGGCAATGCCGAGCAGTGGCAGCGCGACCCCGTAAAAACGCCGGAAGTAGAGAATCAGGAGGGCGGACAGGAGCAGCAGCGTCCACATCATGATCTCGACGATCTGGTTGAGGTAGGTATAGACCCAGCCGGTGAGGACGGGATTGCCCGTCACATAGATCTGATGACCCGGCTTGGCCAGCGTCTCGCGCACCTGCTGCAAGGCGGCGAAAGTCGCCGGATAGTCGATCGAGCCCTCGTTCATCTGGGCCTTGATCAGCGCCGCCTTCATGTCCGGCGAAACGAGCAGGCCGTAGATGGTCGGGTTGGCGATGACGTCGTTCTTGAGCTGCTCGAGCTCAGCCACCGTACGCGTCGGCTTGAGCGGATCGTAGTAGGACTCGGAGGCGAAGCCACCCTGGTCATCGAGGAAGACCTTGCGCGCCGTGCGGTGCGTCAGGCTGCTGACGAGGTTGTGGTTGACGCTGGGCAGGTTGTCCACACCCTGTGTCGCCTCGTGAATGAGCTTGAGGGTTTCATCGTTGAAGATGGTGCCCTTCTCGACCTCGACCGACATGACGATCATGTTGGCGCCGCCAAAGTTCTCCTTGAGGCGGTTATAGACCTTGATGTAGCCGTGGTTCTGCGGCAGCAGGTCGGCAAAATCCGTGAAGACGCGCAGGCTGGGCAATGCCATGCTGAACAGCAGGGTGACGGC
>CAIYYE010000160.1 GCA_903930395.1 uncultured beta proteobacterium | reverse complement strand
GGCGTGACAGGTGCGGCCGCCACGGTTGGTGACGATGGCCGAGGCGCGCTTCATGACCGGTTCCCAGTTCGGATCGGTCATGTCGGCGACGAGCACGTCACCCGGCCTGACCTGGTCCGTTTCCTTCGGGTCCTTGACGATGCGGACCGGGCCGACACCAATCTTCTGGCCGATGGCACGACCGGAGGCGAGCACCTTGGAGAACTGCTTGAGCTTGAACTTCTCGACCTTGCCGGCGCCGGCCTGCGACTGCACGGTTTCCGGACGGGCTTGCAGGATATACAGCTTGCCGTCGATACCGTCCTTGCCCCACTCGATGTCCATCGGACGACCGTAGTGCTTTTCGATGATCATCGCGTAGCGGGCCAGTTCCATGACCTCGGCATCATTGAGCGAGAACTGGTGACGCAGGGATTCTTCGACCTCTTCGGTGACGACCGACTTGCCGGCGACCTTTTCGGCCGAGAAGGTCATCTTGATCATCTTCGAGCCGAGGTTGCGGCGCACGACGGCGTGCTTGCCGGCGGCGAGCATGGGCTTGTGCACGTAGAACTCGTCGGGATTGACGGCGCCCTGGACGACGGTTTCACCGAGGCCGTAGGAGGAAGTGACGAAGACGGCGTCGCGGAAGCCGGATTCGGTATCGAGCGTAAACATCACGCCGGCCGCGCCCTTGTCGGAGCGGACCATGCGCTGGATACCGGCGGACAGGGCGACGTCGGCATGGACGAAGCCCTTATGCACGCGGTAGGAAATGGCGCGGTCGTTGTACAGGGAGGCGAACACTTCCTTGATGGCATGCAGGATGTTTTCCAGGCCGACGATATTCAGGAAGGTTTCCTGCTGGCCGGCAAAGGAGGCATCCGGCAAGTCTTCGGCGGTGGCGGACGAGCGCACGGCAAAGGACATGTCGGTGGTCGAATCGGCAACCAGGCGCTGGTACTGCTCAGTGATGGCGATGGTCAGGTCCATTGGGAAGGGGGTGTCCATGATCCACTGGCGGATCTCGGCGCCGGTCTTGACCAGCGTATTGACATCATCGACATCGAGCACGTCGAGGACGGCGTTGATCTTGGCATCGAGGCCGGACTGGGCGAGGAAGTCGCGGTAAGCCTGCGCCGTGGTGGCAAAGCCGCCGGGAACGCGGACGCCGGTATCAGCCAGCTGGCTGATCATTTCGCCAAGCGACGAATTCTTGCCGCCGACTTTGTCGACGTCGTTCATGCGGAGTTTTTCAAACGGTAGGACGAGCGGTTCCATGAGGGTTCCTTGCTGGAAAAGTGAAAGTGAAAATCAGGAAGTGGATTCGGAAAAATCGGGACTCAGGCGACGTGCCGCCGTTTCGCGGCGGGCGACGCTGCGCAGCGTCTGGGCCAGCGTTTCGCGGACGAAATCGATGTGTGTTTCAGCGGCAGCGCGGGCCGCCTGCGGCTTGCGGGCGACTATGGCCTCGTAGATGGCGGCGTGCTGGCTCTTGAGCAGGTTGCCAGCCGCCGGCACGGTTTTCAGTTCACCGAGATTGAGGCGGATGTTGTCGTGCATGAGGCGCAACAAGGCCGCCGAAAGGTGGCCCAGCAAGGCGTTATGGCTGGCCTCGCCAACCGCCTGATGAAAGGCGATGTCGGCTTCGGAGCGCTGATCCATGCTTTCTTGCGAAAACGAGGCATTGAGGACGCCAAAGCGCTGACCAAGACGCGTCAGATCGGCCTCGGTGGCGCGTTCGGCCGCCCATTCGGCCGCCTGGCCTTCAATCATGCGGCGGAATTCCAGCATGTCCTCGCGCAGGTTCGGATGGTTATCCATCATGTCCTGCCACGGGTCAAAGAAAGTCGCCTCGAGCGCATTGGTCACATAGGTGCCACCGCCCTGCCGGCTCTGTACCATGCCCTTCGACGCCAGCTTCTGGATCGCCTCGCGCAGCGACGGCCGGGACACGCCAAACTCGGTCGCCAGTTCGCGCTCCGGCGGCAGGCGGTCGCCCGGCTTGAGCGAGCCTTCCAGGATGCGGCGCTCGAGCGAAGCAGCGACGGCATCGGAAATACGCGGGACCTGCACTTTGTTGAGGGGCATCGGACTCGGCATGATTGGTAAGACCAACGAATTCTAATCATCGAATCGGTAAAGCGCAAGTATAGGATATACCCTTAGTTATTTGACTAAGTCACGGTATTCACGTAAATTTTCACTTGCACGAACATTGGTCTTACCACTTTACCGTTAAATAATTCACACCGGAGACAAAATGAACCGACCGGAATCCGCAGTGCCACGGCCAACCGATGTTTATTTCTTCGCCACCTGCGTGGTCGACCAGTTCTTTCCCGGAGCCGGGATGGATGCGATCACCTTGCTCGAACACCAGGGCATCCGCGTTCATTTTCCGGAAGAACAAACCTGCTGCGGCCAGCCGGCCTATACCAGCGGCTTCCCCGATGAGGCCCGCAAGGTGGCGGCACATCAATTGACCCTGTTCCCTGAAAACTGGCCGGTCGTCGTTCCCTCCGGCTCCTGCGCCGGCATGATGAAGCACCACTACCCGACGCTGTTCGCCGCCGATCCGGCGCGCAAGGCGCAGGCCGAAGCCCTGTCGGTGCGGATTTACGAACTCACCGACTTTCTCGTCAATGTGCTGGATTTCCAGCCGCAGGACACGGGCAGCGACTGCACCGTGGTGCTCCACACCTCGTGCTCGGCGCGCCGCGAAATGGGCGTCCATCTGACCGGGCGCAAACTGCTCGGTGGCCTTAAGGGCGTCAAAGTGGCGCAGCAGGATCATGAATCTGAATGCTGCGGTTTCGGCGGCACCTTCTCGGTCAAACAGCCGGAAATCTCCGGCGCCATGGTCGAAGACAAGGTCAAGGCGCTCAAGGC
>CAIYYE010000159.1 GCA_903930395.1 uncultured beta proteobacterium | reverse complement strand
GGGCTTTCTGCTAGAATTCGGGGCTGATTTTGCATCGAACCGGACGGCATCTTAACGGCTTGCCGCCCGCCTGTCAGCAAGGCTTGAGACCCCCATTCCCATGTTCAGTTTCCTGAAAAAATCCGGCGCCGACAGCAAGGCCGAAACCAAGGCCGACGTACCGGCTGAAACAGCCGCGCCTTCGTGGCGCGAGCGCCTGTTCAAGGGGCTGGCCAAGACCCGCGCCCAGTGGGGGGGCAAGCTCAAAACCATTTTCTCGCGCGGCAAGGTCGACGACGAACTGCTCGAAGAGCTCGAAACCCTGTTGCTGACCAGCGATTGTGGCATTGAGGCAACAACCCATCTGCTCGACGAGCTGAAAAAGGCCGCCAAGCGCGACAAGCTCGATACGCCGGAAGCGATCCAGAAGGCGCTGCACGATGCCCTGCTCGAAACCCTGCTGCCGCTTGAGAAGCCGCTGGATATTTCGACGCACAAGCCCTTCGTGATCATGATTGCCGGGGTCAACGGTGCCGGCAAGACGACCTCGATCGGCAAACTGGCCAAATATTTCCAGACGCAGGGCAAGAGCGTACTGCTTGCCGCCGGCGACACCTTCCGCGCCGCGGCGCGCGAGCAGCTCGAAACCTGGGGCGAGCGCAACAACGTTACGGTCATCGCGCAGGAATCGGGCGATCCGGCCGCCGTCATCTTCGACGCCATTTCAGCCGCCAAGGCGCGCGGTATCGACGTCGTTCTAGCCGACACGGCGGGTCGCCTGCCGACGCAGCTGCACCTCATGGAAGAAATCGCCAAGGTCCGCCGCGTCATCCAGAAAATCGACCCGGAAGGCCCGCATGAAACCCTCCTCGTCCTCGACGCCAACATCGGCCAGAACGCCCTGCAGCAGGTCAAGGCCTTCGACAAGGCGATCAAGGTCACCGGCCTGGTCCTGACCAAGCTCGACGGCACGGCCAAGGGCGGCGTCGTCACGGCCATCGCCCGGCAATGCCCGAAACCTATCCGCTTCATCGGCGTCGGCGAACAGATCGACGACCTGCGTCCCTTCTCGGCGCGGGACTTTGTGGATGCCATGTTTGAACAATGATTGAAGCGAGCAATCTGACCAAACGCTACCCCGGCGGCTTCGAGGCCGTCAAGGATGCGAGTTTTTCTATCGATGCCGGGCAGATGGTCTTGATCACCGGGCATTCCGGTGCCGGCAAGACGACACTGGTCAAGCTCATCTCGACCATCGAGCGGCCGACCTCTGGCAGCCTGGTGGTCAATGGTCAGAACCTCTCGGCCCTTGGGCGTAGCGCCATACCGCATGTGCGCCGGCACTTCGGGCTGGTATTTCAGGATCAAAAGCTGCTATTTGACCGAAACGCCCTCAACAATGTGCTGCTTCCCCTGGAAATCGCCGGCCAGCCGCGTCGCGAGGCGATTCGTCGGGCCCGGGCAGCGCTCGACAAGGTCGGTCTGCTCGCCCGTGAAAAAGCCAATCCCATCGCCCTGTCCGGCGGCGAGCAGCAGCGGCTGGCGATTGCCCGTGCCGTCGTCAACCGGCCGAACATCCTGATCGCCGATGAGCCGACCGGCAATCTGGATGTCGAGTCGGGGATGGCCATTCTCGATATCTTTGCTGACTTCCACCGCGTCGGCGTGACGGTTGTCGTTGCCACGCACGATCAGAGCTGGGTCGAGCGTTATCACCCGAATGTGCTGCGTCTGGACCACGGGAGGGTGGTTTCATGAGTGCCTGGCTGACCCAGCACCGTGCCGCCCTGGCCGCAGCTTTCCGCCGCCTGTGGGCGACACCGCTCAACACCCTGCTGTCGCTGCTGGTCATCGGCATTGCGCTGACCTTGCCGGCCTTTGGCTATGTCGCCCTCGACAATCTGCGCGATCTGGGTCGCAATGCCTCCGGTGTGCAGCAGATCAGCCTGTTCATGAGCCTCGAGGCGAGCAAGAAGGATGTTGGCGAGATCGAAAACCGGCTGCGTCAGGCAGCCAACGCCAAATGGCGTTTCGTGCCGAAAGAGGAGGCGCTCAAGCGCATGCAGGCAAGCGAGGGCATGGCTGAAATCGTCGCCAGCCTGCCGCGCAATCCGCTACCTGACGCCTTCATCATCGAGCCGGCCAACACCGAGCCGGAGGCGCTGGAAATCCTGCGCAAGGAACTCGCCGGTTGGCCGAAGGTCGCCCATGTCCAGCTCGATTCGGCCTGGGTCAAGCGCTTCGATGCCTTCCTGCGTCTGGGCAAGCTGGCCTTGTGGCTGCTCGCCGGCCTGTTCGGGGCCGGGCTGGTAGCGGTGACCTTCAACACCATTCGTCTGCAGGTTATGGCCCAGTCGGCCGAAATCGAAGTGGCGCGCATGATCGGTGCAACAGATGCCTTCATTCGTCGGCCCTTCTACTATTTTGGTGCCTTGCAGGGTGCCCTTGGCGGCCTGCTCGCGGTGGCACTCGTGCTGGCGGCATTGCGTCTGCTGGCCGGGCCGGTAGCGGAGCTGGCTGCCCTTTATGGCGGCACTTTCAGCCTGCATCCGCCGGGTCTTGTTGAAATAGCCGGACTGGCCGGGCTCGGCGCCTTCCTGGGCTGGCTGGGCGCCCAGTTGTCGGTCAGCCTGTCGCTGCGAAAGCTTGATTAGCCGACGCGAGTTTCTCGGTACGGTGGGGGCAGCAGCCCTCGCCGCTTGCACGCCGGCGGGGAGGCCAGCCCTGCCACCCGGAGAATTGCTCGGGATGAATCAGGAACTCGGCCATCGGTTGCGCGACGGCCGTTTCCCGGCGCCTTCCGAAGTTCAAAAAACTGGTGTGTTGATCGTCGGCGGTGGTGTATCCGGTTTGTCGGCGGCCTGGCAATTGGCCAGGTCCGGGCGCGACGATTTTCTCGTGCTGGAGATGGAAAGTGAATTCGGTGGCAATTCGCGCGCCGGACTATCCCCGCTCGTTGCCTACCCCTGGGGCGCGCACTACCTGCCCTTGCCCGGCCGCGAGTCGGTGCATGTCCGCGAATTGCTGTCCGAGCTCGGCGTGTTGCAGGGCGATCCGGCCGCCCCAAAGCCGATCTACGACGAGCGCTACCTGTGTGCGACGCCGCAGGAGCGTGTTTATCGCAATGGCTTGTGGGACGAAGGGCTGCTGCCGCAACGTGGCATCGATGCCGGGGAACGGGCGCAGCAACGCCGTTTTCACGAACGAATGGACGCTCTCAAACAGGCCCGTGGTCGCGACGGCCGCAGGCTGTTCGCCATCCCGATGGCGCTGTCCAGCCGTGACCCCGAATGGCTGGCCCTTGACCGGATTTCCTTTGCCCGGTGGCTGAGCGACAACGGCTTTACGGCGCCGACGCTGCGCTGGCTGGCTGACTATGCCTGTCGTGACGATTACGGCATGGCCTGCGATCAGGTTTCGGCCTGGGCCGGGCTGCATTATTTCGCCTGTCGCAATGGCGAGTCGGCCAATGCCTCGGGTGACACTGTCTTGACGGCCCCCGAAGGCAATGCCTGGCTGGTCCGCGGGCTGGCCCGCAAGGCGGGAGGGCGAATTCTGACCGGGGCGCTTGTCTGGCGCATCGAGGAAGGCAAGTCGGCGGTTTCGGTTGATGTCCTCATGGGCGAAAAAAGCGTCCGTTTCATCGCGCAGCAAGTCATCTGGGCGGCGCCTGTCTTCGTCTTGCCGCGCGTTTGGCCGGCCATTCCAGGCGATCTCAAAGCAGCGGCGCTGGCCGGAGACTATGCCCCCTGGCTGACCGCCAACCTGCATCTTTCGGCCATGCCGGAAGAGCGCTACGGGGCGCCGGCAGCGTGGGACAACGTGTTCTACGACAGTCCGGGGCTGGGCTACGTCACAGCCACGCATCAGCTGATCCGGCGTCGTCCGGGCGGCACGGTCCTGACCTATTACCGGGCCCTGCACGAGCTGGCGCCGGCCGACGGGCGCCGACTGCTCATGGAAACGCCGCGCGAAGCCTGGGCCGAAGGCATATTGGCCGAGCTTGAGCAGGTCCATCCTGATATTCGTCAGCTGACGACGCGTCTCGACGTCTTCCGCAATGGCCATGCCATGCGTCGTCCGGTACCGGGCAGCCTGTTTTCAGGGCAACGGGAAAAACTGGCCGGCTTTCAAAGCGCGCGCCTGACGCTGGCGCATGCCGATCTGTCGGGCTTCTCGCTCTTTGAAGAAGCGCAGTATCGCGGAATTCTGGCCGCCGGGCGGGTGTTGCAGCCTCAGGTCGCGAGGTAGCGCAGCAACTGCATCTTCAACTCGTCAGGGTCGACCGGTTTGACGATGAAGTCGTTCATGCCGGCCTCGATGCAGCGTTCGCGATCTTCGGCGAAGGCATTAGCCGTCATCGCGATGATCGGCAGCAAGGTGTATTGCGACTCGGCGCGGATCCGGCGGGTGGCTTCCAGGCCGTCCATTTCCGGCATCTGCATGTCCATGAGGATGAGGTCATAGGTACGCTGGCGCAACATCTCGAGTGCCTGGATGCCGTTTTCTGCCGTGTCGGCCGTGGTGCCGAATTCCTGGATCAGTTCGAGGGCGATTTCGCGGTTGATCGGCTCATCCTCGACGATCAGCAGGTGGCGCCCGGCAAGTGAATCCTGGACGGCCTGCGGCAGCATGCCGGCCAAGCTCGAATTGACGAGCGACCTGGCCTCGTCGCCGGGTTTCAGGCGGGCGGTGAACCAGAAGCAGCTACCGCTCCCCAACTGGCTGTTGACGCCCACCTCGCCGCCCATCAGCTCGGCGAGGCGGCGGGTGATGGCCAGCCCCAGGCCGGTGCCGCCGAATTTGCGGGTGGTCGAGGTATCGGCCTGCTCGAAAATGCCAAACAGCCGGGGAATCGACTCCTCAGCGATGCCGATGCCGGTGTCCTCGACTTCGAAGCGGAGCAGGATTTCGTCGCCATTTTCCGAGTAGCGTCTAGCCCTGATCGTAATGCTGCCCTGCTCGGTGAACTTGATGGCGTTGGCGGTGTAATTGATCAGGCACTGGGTGATGCGCGTCGGGTCGCCGATCATCGACTGCGTGAAGTTGTCCGTTTCGGTGCGCAAGACCAGCTTCTTTTCGCGGGCGCGCTCGCCCAGTACGGAAACGACCCGCTTGAGGATGGTATTGATATCGACGGTCGTGGCATCCAGCTGCAGCTTGCCGGCTTCGATCTTGGAAATGTCGAGGATGTCATTGATGACGGCGAGCAGATGCTGGGAAGCGGCGTCGATCTTGTCGAGCCGGTCAACCTGGATCTGTGTCGGATTGTCGCGGCGGAGCAGGTGGACCATGCCGAGAACGGCATTGAGCGGGGTCCGGATTTCGTGGCTCATGTTGGCCAGGAAGGCGCTCTTCGAGCGGCTGGCCGTTTCGGCGGCGAGGCGGGCAATCTCGAGTTGTTCGGTGCGCTGCTTGACCTCGGTCTCGAGATTCTGGCGGTGTCTTTCCAGTTCCCTCGCGTGCTGCTGGACTTCGCTGATGTCAGAGAAGGCGACGACGATGCCGCTGACCTCGCCCTCATGCCGGATCGGCGTGACGGTCACGCGCACCGGGAGCATGTCGCGATTCTTGCGCCAGAAAATTTCCTCGCTCCGGCGGGCCCGGCCATCGCTCGCCGTCAGCCGCATCGGGCATTCCTCTGCCGGGTAAGGCGTGCCATCCGTGTGATGGTGGTGGAAGAGGCTATGCACACTGTGGCCGAGTACTTCGCTCTCGCTGAAACCGAGCTGGGCCAGCCCGGCCGGGTTCATGAAGGTACAGATGCCGTCGATGTCGGTGCCGAAAACCCCTTCGCCCAGGGTTTCGAGGATCATCCGTTGCCGTGCCTCGCTGTCGCGCAGGGCCTGCTCGGCGCTGACCAGATCCTTGAGGTCGATGTCCAGCCCGAAGATCATCGGGCCGCGATCTGCCGTCTCGACGACCGTGTGGCTTGAATAGACTTCCACCGGATGGCCGTCCTTGTGGCGCAGGGTCAATCGTCCGGCCGGCATGCCCGTCTTGTTGGCGAACATCCACTGCATGGCACCACGCACCCGCTGCTGCAAGGGTGACGGAATGATCAGCTCGATCATCGACTGGCCGATGGCTTCGTCGGCGCTGTATCCATACAGCGTCTGGGAGGCTTGATTCCAGTAGGCCAGGGTGCCGTCGGCCAGGTAGCCCTTGATGGAAAGGGCGTCGACATTCTCGAAAATGGCCCGAAAACGGGCTTCGGTAGCCGACAGCTCGGACATCGCCAGCGCGGTTCGCGCACGCTCCCGCTTGAGTCGCCGATTCGAGCGGGCCAGCGTGACGATGAAGAGCATGCCGCCGCCAATGAAGCCCAGTCCGACAATGGCGATGACCCAGGCGTACTGTTTGACGATGTCGTCAACGGTAACTTCGGGCGCCGCATCGAAGGGGGGCAGGCGCAAATTGCGCAGCAGTTCCTCGACCAGGCGATAGTCGCCGGGAATGCCGAAGCCGTGGATGTCGGCGGCGCGGGCTGTGTCGCCGCCATGCGGCAAGGTCAGGATGGCGGCGGCGACATTGCGGGCGAAAGTTTCCTCGGTCCACGGCATGGCGGCCACCGGCCATTGCGGGTAGAGGCGGGTCGAGTGGGCCAGGGGGAAGCCTTCGTCGCGAGGATTGATGATGCGCAGGTGACTCTTGTCCAGTTTCTTCTCGCGCGCCATGGCTTCGAGCAGGCCGGTGCGGACGAAGGCAACATCAACCTTGCCGGCGAGCAGTTGTTCGATGGCCAGATCCTGTGGTTGCCCGGTTTCGATGACCGTGGCATCGGTCGCCAGGTTGATGCCGCGCAACTGCAATTCGTAGGCCTGCGCCTGATAGCTGCCGAGTGATGTCACGCTGCTGGCGGCGATGCGCTTCCCGGCAAGATCGCCAAGGCTCTGGATGGTTTTATGATCGCTGCGCGTCAGGATGAGTCCGGCCAGCGCCGTGACGGGTTTGCCATCCTGCGTCTCGATCAGCGAGGCGAGCGGCGACAGCAGGCCTTCGCGCTGGGTTAGCGCGATGTAGTGAGCGGGCTGGGTGAGGACGAAATCGACCCGTTTTTCGCGGATGGCGGATTCAAGTTCCGGATAGGTCAGCGCGAGGAGTTCGAGCGGTTTCTCGGGGTTCGCCCGATTGAGGTAATCGATCAGGGATTTCCAGCGCGCTTCGGTTTCGGCTTTGGGGCGAACGGCGAGGATGGCGAATTTTGCGGTCTTTTTTTCGTCACCCCGGGCTGCATTGACGGCTTGCGCGGTTGTCGGGGCAGCCGGCAGAGGGTCGGCGCCGGCGGCCGATAGTCCGACGAACAGGCACAGTGCAGCCAAGCCCTTATGGAGCCAATGGCTTCCTGGAACCTGGCAGCATGCGCACACACGAACTCCGGTCGGATTTGATATTTTGCAACGGATTGCTAGATATTAGCAGTTCGTTAGACGTTTGGCATTTTTTCTGCCCGGTCGGTCGATCCGGATGGCGCGTTCAGTAGAGAAGAAAGGCCCGAGTTTCGTCCTGCCAGGCCGTTTCATCGCTGTAGCAAAGATGCTCCAGGTCAGCGGCCCGGGTAGCCGGTGCATCGACCCATTCGCGCAGGAGCGGTGAGCCGTTGATGAGGTCGATGGCCAGACGGTCGTGCTCGTATTCGTAGGCAAAATCGCGCCACAGCGGATAGTCCGGGTAGAGGCGGCGGATGGCCTTGAAGGCAAGGGCCTGAATGCGCCAGGGCTTGAAGGCCGCGTGATCGTAGTACGGCCCTTCGCAGTGGATCTGGATGCCGTGACAAAGCTTGCCGACGTGCTTGTGGAAGGTCGGCTCGAACCAGATTTCGCGCAATTTGCAGCCCTTCAGCCATTGTGGTGCGAAAGTCTGCATTTCAGTCATGACGGCGCGAGCGTCAATATCAGGGGCGCCGAACAGTTCGAGTGGGCGGGTCGTGCCGCGCCCTTCGGACAGCGTCGCGCCTTCGAGCATGACGGTGCCGGCATAGGCGCGGGCCATCGACAGGTTGGGCGCGTTCGGGCTGGGGTTGATCCAGGTCCGCTCGCCCAGCGGCCAGCCGTAGCCGGGCGCGGCATCGGGCTGCCAGCCGTGCATGGTGACGACGTGGTAATCGACCTCGAGTTTGAGCGTGGCGATGAACCACTGGCCGAGTTCGCCCATGGTCAGGCCGTGGCGCATCGGCATGGCACCGGCGCCGACGAAACTTTCCCAGCCCGGGCGCAGGCTCAGGCCTTCAACGGGGCGACCGGCCGGGTTGGGACGGTCAAGTACCCAGACACTCTTGCCGTGCCTGGCAGCAGCTTCGAGAACGTAGCGCAGCGTCGTGATGAAGGTGTAGATGCGGCAGCCAAGGTCCTGCAAATCAACAAGCAGCACATCGAAAGTGTCCATCATCGCGTCGGTCGGCCGGCGGACTTCGCCGTAGAGGCTGAAGACCGGGATGCCCAGTTGCGGGTCGAGGAAGTCGGGCGATTCGACCATGTTGTCCTGCTTGTCGCCGCGCAGACCATGCTGGGGGCCGAAGGCGGCGGTCATGTTGAGGTCGGGCTGGGCCGCTAGCGCATCGAGCGAGTGGGTCAGATCGGCGGTGACCGAGGCCGGGTGGGCGAGCAGGGCGAGTCGTTTGCCGGCCAGCGGTTGGCGCAGGGCGGGGTCGGCGAGCAGGCGGTCGATGCCGAACTGGATGGCTGGTGTCATGGTGTGGGTCGGTTCAGGGTCAGCGCAAAGCTCTGACGGAGATGGAAGTCGGGCTGGGCCGCGCAATGCGCCAGCGCCCAGTAGGTCTTGCTGCCATCGGCGGCTTCGATGACGGCCGTCAGGCCGATATGCAGCGTATGGCCGGGGGGCAGCAGAGCGGCCGTGAGCGTCGCTTGCAGCTCGAAGCCGTCGGGCCGCGGGGTGACGGTGCATTGTGGTTCGCCGGCAGGGGTAAAGCCGGCATCGCGCTTCCGGTAGTCGCCAAAGCGGTAGGCGGCCCACTGGCCGGAGGGCGAGAAATTGAATTCGCGATAGCCGCAGCCATCTTCCGCCACGAAGGCTTCGCAGCAGGTGTGCTGCCACAGTCCGTCGGCGGGGCCGGCGGGCTGTCGCGATGGCAGGCGGATAGCCTCGCCGGTGATG